>JAFSFK010000062.1 GCA_017435245.1 Oscillospiraceae bacterium
AAGAGTAATCGATCAGCTGTGCCTTCTTGCACACATCGGTAAACCACTGAGCAAAGTCTACCTCCATATCGGTGATCTCAGTAACCTTTTTTTCTTTTGCCATTTTCTTTTCATCCTCTCAGATGTAATATTGCTCTTAATATTGTAGCATATCTGTCAAGGGTCTGCATAGAAGATTAATTTCCAAAAATCATTGTATTTCCCGGAATTCTTTGCTATACTGACAGGGAGATTAATGATGGAGGTTTTTCTATGAAATCCATCCGAGAAATTTATAAGATCGGCAAGGGCCCCTCCTCCTCCCATACTATGGGCCCGGAGCGGGCAGCCAAGTATTTTAAAGATCTACATCCCGAGGCGGAAGGCTTCCGGGTAGTGCTGTACGGCTCTCTGAGCAAGACCGGCGTGGGACACGGTACCGACCGGGTGCTGCGGGAGGTCTTAGCTCCCCTGCCCACGGAAATCGTCTTTTCCAAAGAGGAGCTTCCCGGCAATCACCCCAACACTTTGGATTTCTATGCAATTACCGGCGGCAAGGAATCTCAACCTCTGCGGGTAGAATCCATTGGCGGCGGTGATATCAAGATTCCCGGACAGAGTCACCTGGATTCACCCGAGGTCTATCCGGAGCATTCCTTTGCGGAGATCGCCGATTTCTGCAAATGGCGCTACATCGAAAAGCTCAGCGATTATGTGGAACTGAACGAGGGCGAGGATATCTGGCCCTTCCTGATGGAAGTGTGGCAGGTAATGAAGCAAGCCATTGCCGACGGTCTGTCTGCCACCGGCACCCTCCCCGGTGGTCTGAATGTTCAGCGCAAGGCCAAATATCTGTATGAGCAGGAGCCCCTGGACCACGAACCGGGTCTGCGGGAATTCCAGCTGCTGGCAGCCTATGCTTATGCCGTAGCCGAGCAAAATGCGGATAACGGCACCATTGTCACCGCTCCTACCTGCGGTGCCTGCGGTGTTTTGCCTGCAGTTTTGAAATACGCCCAGGACCGAAAAGGCTTCACCGATGAGCAGATCATCCGTGGCCTTGCCGCTGCCGGTATCATCGGTACCCTGACCAAGCAAAACGCCTCCATCTCCGGTGCGGAATGCGGCTGCCAGGCAGAGATCGGCACTGCCTGCTCTATGGCAGCAGCTGCACTGGCAGAGCTGTTCAATCAAAATCTGGACCAAGTAGAATATGCGGCAGAGGTAGCGATGGAGCACCATCTGGGTCTGACCTGTGACCCCATCTGCGGTCTGGTGCAGATCCCCTGTATCGAGCGCAACGCCGTGGCTGCCTGTCGGGCAATGAACGCCTGCAACCTCAGCTACTACCTCACCGGTTCCAGAAATATCAGCTATGATATGGTCTGCCGGGCAATGCACGAGACCGGTATCAATCTGAACCATCGGTTCCGGGAAACCAGCGAAGGCGGTCTGGCAAAGATCTACGCAAGGAAAAAATAAACTACACCCCTGCACCAATCAAAGGTGCAGGGGTGATCTTTATACGGAAAATTCTGTTCTGCGGATAATGTGATCCTGGAACTGCTGGTCCAGCTCCACAAAGTATCCGCTCCAGCCCCAGACCCGAACGATGAGATTGGGATAATTCTGGGGATTTTTTTGTGCATCCAGCAGACGCTCCCGGTTCACGGCGTTCAGCTGCAGCTGATGTCCGCCCAACTGAATAAAGGCACGTACCAGAGCCGCCACTTTTTGGATGCCGCCTTCGTGGCGGAACACGGTATCGTGGATCTCCAAGGTAAGTGGGCCGCCATTGATGGCCTTTTTCAGATCATACTTGGTAAAGGACTGGATACAGGACAGAGGTCCCGCCACCTTGGAATGCAGAGAGGGTGAGAAATTGCTGCCAAAGAAATCCCGGGCTTTTCTGCCATCCGGTGTTGCGCCCACCTTCTCGGCGGTATACACCATTCCCTGGGCAGTACCGGTACCCGCACGGAACACGCCGCCCTTATTGTTGGGCTTTCCGTGGATGTTTTCCGAGAAGCAATCCATCAGTTCCCAGGCAAGATCATCCACCTGGTCGTCATTGTTGCCCATCTGTGGGCAGGAAAGCATCCGGTTGCGCAGCACCTCGTGACCTTCAAAGTTGTCTTCCAATGCCTGCAGCAGCTCCTGCGCAGTGCAGAACTTCTCGTCAAAGACAAGCTGCTTCACCGCCATCAGGGAATTTGCCGCTGTGGCGATTCCCACACCGTGGACACCAAAGTTATTGTAAATAGCTCCGCCTCTGTAAACATCCTTGCCACGGCCAATGCAGTCCTGGATCAGCACACTCAAATAAGGGGACACAGCAAAGGATCTTTCATTGCAGCGCTTGATGATCGCCTGACAAGCTTCATAAACCTTTTGCTTCACGCAGGTCATAAACGCAGCAAAACTATCGCAATTCAGCAGGTCCTCTTTCAGCGCACGCTCCAGCTCCAGCGGAAATTTCATAGAATGGATATTCACCATATCCAGACCCTTGCCGGGAATGATAAACTCCCAACAGGCGGCAACCGCATAATTATAAGCATCCTCTTCGGAATAACCCAAGGCGATGAGCCCCGGTACAACAACATCATCATTGCAGTACTGAGGAAAACCAAGTCCCAGTTTGGTCATCCGGGTAGCGTATTCCAGCCGCTCCACAGGTGTTGTCTTATTCACCCGCAGATTGATCTTGGGATCGATCAGCTGCAGCTCCATAGATGCTTCCATACACAGCTGGGAAAGGCCGTTATACATATCGTTACCATATTTATCATAGCCGCCAAGAACCAGACTTTGACCGTTATCTCCCTGCTGCTGACCGTCATAAATATCGGTATCCATATTAATAGAGATAAAATAGGCCTCCAGAATTTCCAGCAGCGCTTCGTCAGACTTTCCGGCAGCCTTGTCCGCCAAATAGTAGGGCAGCATATACTGGTCAAACCGACCAATGCCCATATGCTCACTTCTGTTGCAGCGCAGGGTAAAGATCAGAAACTTCTGGAACACACATGCCTGATGGAAATTCTTCGGCGGATTGTGAGGCACTTGACACAGCGCTTCGTACAGCGCCTGCGCCCCCTGTTCCTTGGCATAAGCACGATACCGGTCAGCCATATCCAATGCCGCTTCTATAGAAAGGATCACCGCATCATAAAACTGGGCTTGCTCTCCTTCTGCGCTTTGGCGGTGCATACGCACATCTTCCAAAAGCGCATCCATGCCCTTTGCCATAACACCTTCATAATCAATACAAGTATTTCCTTTGCTCCGCTGAGCAGACAGGTATGTTCCATCTTCTAAGCGGATATCCGGGAATTCCGCTTCACTGCGGTTGAACCCGAACAGATCGTTCTCCACCAGCCAGGGCTTTTGCGCCTGCAGCATAGTTTCCATCAACAGGGCGATCTGCATATACTGATCTTTGTCCGCAGCGATATCCGTGATATCCATTTTCGTATGGGTCCGTCGTGCACGGTATTTACGCTCCTGGAGGATCGCAAGTAATTTTTTAACTCTGTCTGTCATTGCTCTCTCCTCAAATCACCTTTGCGGCAATTCCCTTTTCCGCAAAGATTTCCAAGCCAAAGTTTACAGGCGCTTTCTCGTCAAACGTTGGGGCGTATTCTTTCCCCGCCAGAGGATACTTTGCGCCAGCCATAGGATTATAGGCCAGCAGCTCGATATAATCCACGCCGTTTTCATTCAAAAAATCCGCAATTGCTGAAAGGTTCTTCTTCGTATCTGTCACACCGGGGATCAAAGGCGTGCGTACAACAAAGGGGATCCCGCTTTCTTTAAGAATTGTAAAATTCTTCAGGATCCGGCGGTTGGATACGCCTGTGTATTTTATATGCGTATCGTCATCCATAAGCTTGATATCAAACAGCACCCGATCCACTTCCTTCAGGACCCTGCGGAAGACCTCAGCAGATGCATATCCGCTGGTCTGCAGTGCACGGTCGGTTTTTCCCCGCAGCAGACGCAGGCAGGCCAGCAAAAATTCCGGATGTGCCAAAGGCTCACCGCCGGAGAAGGTTACACCGCCGTCCGGATTCAAAATCGGGAAGTTCTTTTCCAGCTTTTGCACAAGGGACCGGGGCGTGTACTCCACAGAATCCCACCGCAGCAGATGGTTTGGGCAGTGGTCAATACTTTCCTGGGTATAAATGGTCTTGCCGTTTTTGTGATCGGCATATTTCTCGCAATTCCCGCAGCCAATACAACCGTTGGGAGAACGCAGCACAAAATTGACAAAGGGCTGACCCTCCGGGTTGTGACACCACTGGCAGCGCAGCGGACATCCCTGCAGGAAAACCGTCGTGCGGATGCCGGGACCGTCAAAGGTCGAGAATTCTTCCACAGCAAAAACCAGACCGTATTGCACTACACCACCCGCTTTCCTTTTTTTATCATTGTAGCGCAAATTATTGACATTTAACAGAAGTTTATTGTATAATTATAGCAAGATTTTGTCTTTCAAGGTGATTCTATGATATTCCACCAATCTCAAAACTCGCTGACCGCCCGAAATTACAATTCTCATATCTACAAGCGGCTCAAGTGGCAACCCCACTTTCATCGGAATTTCGAGGTTGTCTGTGTCTTCCGTGGATGCATCAAAGCCACCATCGGCGGAAAGGACCTGATCCTGCGACCCAACGATTTTGCGCTGGTCCTTTCCAACGAAGTACATCAATATGAGCCGTTAGAGGAATCCCGGGCGTGGGTCGGTGTCTTTTCCGGTGACTATGTTCCGGTATTTCAAAAGACTGTAGAGGGAAAGACCGGCGATACCTCCTGCTTTCACTGTGAAGACAGCATCCTGCAATACCTGAAAGTCCATCTGTTCCACAATGACACACCGGATTTTCACTATCTCACTGCCGGACTCAATATGCTTTGCGGTGAATATCTGCACCAGGTCACCCTATCTGCACGCAGTAACCGGGAAAATATAATGATGAACCGTGCGGCGGATTATATTGCGCAGAACTTCCGAAAGCCCCTCACCCTCAGCGAGGTAGCTCAGGCACTAGGCTATGATTATTATTATTTTTCCAAAAATTTTCACAACATATTTGGTGTCTGCTTTAATGACTACTTAAACACCTTTCGCTTTAACGCAGCGGCGGAGGCACTTCTCAGAACCAACGATTCCATCACCTCCATTGCCCTGGACAGCGGATTTCAAAGCATCCGCTCGTTCAACAATGTCTTTCAGAAAAAGGCCGGGATGACCCCCTCCCAGTACAGAAAATCCGCAGCACTTCCAAAGAAATAAAGCTGACCCCCGGAATCAGATTCCGAGGGTCTTTTTTATTCACAGTCCATCAGATAGGTCAGAAAATCATCATTGGATTCTGTCCGGCCGGTGTTGCCGGGAAAGGCGATGTAAACCTTTGTATCCTGTGTCATATATCCCTGGGCAAAAGCACTGTCCGTAATATCGATGGCGAGGGGGAATTTTCCCTGCTCCTGTGTTTCGTGATAAAACACTCTGTCCCGGCAGGCATTGAAAATCTCTTCCGGCAGTGTTTCATCCAACGCCGTAAAGACCGGGTGATTCTTATAAAAATCCAGGGCGACCTCATCCATGATCACATAGTCGTAATCCCCGGCAGTGATCATCAGCACTACCTGCATTGCTGCAGCAGAGTTGACCACTGCATCGGAGGTGGTCTCAAGGTCCTGGAAGGAGGTAACGAACAGCTCCGCCTTCTGATCCTTTTCCCCACCAAACTGTTCTTCCAGTCCTTCGGTTAAATAGTGCGTGCCTTCCTCCGATATCTGCACATTTACAGCAGCACCGCTGTACAGAATCTCTTTACTGGTATTTACAATACCTGTGATCACCATCGAACCGACGACCACCGCAAACGCCGCTACCAGCAATATCCACCAGTAATACTCCCAGAGGTATTCCGCCTTCTCGGAAAAAGTCATCCCCTGTGTCATCTCTTTTAAACTCCGCTTAGCCATAAAACCGCCCCTCAGCCCTTTTCTTACTATTCTCCTCGTTAAATCAGAACATTCTGTGAACAAGACGATGTTTCTTCATACAAAATCAAAGATTTTTTACTTTTTATAAAAAGCAGAAAAGATATTGAAGAATTTTCCTTTTTATGATAGGATTATATAGTTATGAATCAGTATTGAATACAAAGGAGTTTTAGAATATATGAAGCTTGGTATCGTAGGACTTCCCAATGTTGGCAAGTCCACCCTCTTTAACGCAATCACCAACGCAGGCGTTCCTGCGGATAACTACGCATTCTGCACCATTGACCCCAACGTGGGTGTTGTCAGCGTTCCCGACGAGCGTCTGGATTGGCTGTCCGATTTCCATCAGCCCAAGAAGACCACTCCCGCAGTGATCGAATTTGTGGACATCGCAGGTCTTGTGAAGGGCGCTTCCAAGGGCGAAGGTCTGGGCAACAAGTTCCTTTCCAACATCCGAACCACCGATGCCATCGTCCACGTTGTCCGCTGCTTTGAAGATTCCAATGTCACCCACGTGGAAGGCAGCACCGATCCACTGCGGGATATCGACATCATCAACCTGGAGCTGGTAATGGCGGACATCGAGATGGTGGAGCGTCGGATCGACAAGGCGCAGAAGGCTATGAAGGGCGGCGATAAAAAGTTTGCCCGTGAAGTGCAGCTGTTCACCGAGCTGCTGGCCCACCTGAATCAGGGCAAGCTTGCCCGCACCTTTGACGGCACCGACGAGGATATGGCGCTGATCGGCACCTCCGATCTGCTGACCTTGAAAAAGACCATCTATGTTTCCAATCTGGCAGAAAACGAGATCAACGAGCCGGAAGCCAACCGCCACTATATGGCTGTGAAGGCTCTGGCAGCCGAGGAGGGCAGCCAGCTGATTCCCATCTGTGCCAAGCTGGAAGCTGATATTGCAGAGCTGGACGACCCCGACGAAAAGGCAATGTGATTTTGGAAATTCTGTTAGGAGATTTGGGAGTGGAATTTACGGACAAGATGCCTTGCAGATTCCATTGCAATTG
>JAFSFK010000063.1 GCA_017435245.1 Oscillospiraceae bacterium
CTGTATTTTCCAGAAAGAGGTTTTCCAGCACGATGCCTAAAATAACATACAAATACCCTCGCAGCTTCAATTCGTTGCCGCTGTCTGCTTTGATGGCATCCACAAAGGATTTTATCTGTTTTACCGTAGTCTCATCGCAGATAAAGGGGATTTTCACCTGCTTGTGCTGTACCGCTTCTTTAAATTCTCTGCAAAGATCCGGCGGAATCAAAAGGATACTGGATTTTGAGTTGCCTATGGAGCGATACAAATGGGCATCATAGCTCAATGCCACCGCCATTTGGCCCTTTTTCAGCCGTCTTTGCTGCTGATTCACAAAGGCATCGATTTGTCCATCATCCACAAAATATAGCTCGATTTGCGAGTGAAAATTGAAATGGCAGATTCCGTCTATATTATCGTTGGTAAGCTCTTTGAACAGCTCCCTGCTCCGTTCCCGCTCTATGTCAAAATGCGTATACATATCCTTTCCCTCCGACAGCAAAAAATGGCATATTATTTTGATTCTATGGCAAGAATATGCCGAAAATATATATTATAATAGCATAAACAGGCAAAAAGAAAAGGACTTTTTTTACTTGGAGGCTTACACGAATGAGAGAAACAGTCATAACAGAGATTTGCCGGCAGAAAATTATTGCCATTATTCGGGGCGCAGACGAACAGCAGGCCCTTGCCGCTGCCAGAGCACTTTACGAAGGCGGTATTACCTTGGTTGAGGTTACTTTTAATCAAAAAGCACCGGAAACCTTTGTCTGCACTGCCAATGCCATCCGGGCGATCCGGGACGCAATGGGGGATCAGATGTTGGTAGGTGCCGGTACGGTAACCAGTGTCGAATTGGCGAGAATGGCCGCCGATTCCGGTGCTTCTTACATCATTTCTCCGGATACGGATGAAGCCGTGATCCGTGAAACCAAACAGTTGGGGCTGGTGTCTATCCCCGGAGCTTACACCCCCACTGAGGCAAAGCGGGCGTATAACGCAGGCGCAGACTTTGTAAAGCTCTTCCCTTGTGTGGGGGATGCGCCTGCATACATAAAAGCGCTCTGCGGACCGCTTAATCACATTCCATTTTTAGCGGTAGGCGGTGTTAACGCAGATAACGCTGCGGATTTTTTGAAGGCAGGTGCCGTCGGTATTGGTGTCGGCAGCAGCTTGGTCAACAAGAAATGGCTGGATAGCGGTCAGTACAGCGAGATCACAGAAGAGGCAAAGCGGTTCGTTGCCAATATTTCTATATAGGAAAGGACTTGTCGTCATGAGTAGAATCATTACCTTCGGTGAAATTATGCTCCGGCTGAATCCGGAGAGTTATCTGCGTTTTACCTAGAGTCCCAAATTTGAGGCCAGTTATGCCGGCGGTGAAGCCAATGTGGCGGTTTCTCTGGAAATTACGGATTGGAGGCGGCCTTTGTAACCAAAGTACCTGCCCACGATATCGGCCAGTGCGCAGGCCAGTGAATTTGACTGGAAAACCATCTTCGCTGGCGCAGATTGGTTCCACTGGACCGGGTGGGCGGCGGCGACAGCTTTGGCGGCGGTTTGATTTACAGCCTGATCACCGGAAAAAATGCTCAGGATGCCATTAACTTTGCGGTGGCGGCCTCTTGCCTGAAGCATAGCATTGAGCATGATTTTAATCTGGTGACCGTGGCAGAGGTTGAAAATCTGGCAAAGGGCAATGCCTCCGGCAGAATCCAGCGGTAGCCATTCGATTGCTGAAAGATGAAAGAAAAATACGGAGATAAAGTAATGATAGATCTTTTAAAGAAAAATGGTCCCTTCTTCAAGGCAAACCTCCATTGCCACACCACTTTATCTGATGGACATATGACAGCGCAGCAGATACCTGGGGCGCACAGATTGTCTGTCATGATGATTCCTACGCAATGTTGGAATATCTTAGGAAAAAAGCTCTGCATGCGTAATGCAGTGTAAGGATAAGGAGCGGTATTTATGAAAATTACAGAAGTCAACACCTACTTCGTCCGCCCACGGTGGGGTTTTGTTGAAATTATCACAGACGAAGGTCTGACTGGCTGGGGCGAAGCAGTTCTGGAAGGCCACGCAAAGGCGGTTCTTGCCTGTGTGCAGGAATACAAAGATTATTTGATCGGTTCCGATCCTGCTGACATTGAGGGAATTTGGTCCACCATTTACAGGGCAGGCTTTTATCGTGGCGGTGGTGTGCTGATGAGCGCCCTTTCCGGCATTGATCAGGCCCTGTGGGACATCAAAGGAAAGGTTTTTGGTGTGCCCGTCTATCAGTTAATGGGGGGCAAATGCCGGGAGAAAATGAAGGTTTATTCCTGGATCGGCGGTGATCGACCCGCAGACGTCGGCCGGGCAGCCAAGGAAAAGATGGATGAAGGTTTCAAGGCAATCAAAATGAATGCCACGGAAGAGCTGCAGATGATCGATACATACGACAAAGTCGATGCGGTTCTGGAACGGGTGGCTGCCATCCGGGAGGCCTGCGGTAAGTATTTTGGCATCGCCATTGATTTCCACGGCAGAGTACATAAGCCAATGGCAAAAATACTGGCAAAAAAGCTGGAAGAATTTGATCCCATGTTCATCGAAGAACCGGTTCTATGTGAAAATATGGAGCTATTCCCGGAAATCGCCGCTGCCTGCAATATTCCTATTGCTACCGGCGAGCGGCTGTTCTCCAAGTACGATTTTAAGCGACTTTTGCAAATTGGCGGTGTAGACATCATTCAGCCCGACCTGAGCCATGCGGGCGGCATCACGGAAGTGAAAAAGATTGCCTCC
>JAFSFK010000064.1 GCA_017435245.1 Oscillospiraceae bacterium
AAATGGAAAATGGAAAATTGAAAATGATTGTGTCGGCTACGCCGACGTTTTAAATTATTTTCCGAAGGAAAATACCACAATTTTCAACTTTCAACTTTCAATTTTCAATTCGCTCGTCAGAGCGTTAAATCGGAATTTGAAAGGAGGAG
This sequence comes from Oscillospiraceae bacterium, assembly GCA_017435245.1. GTDB lineage: Bacteria > Bacillota > Clostridia > Oscillospirales > Oscillospiraceae > Faecousia. The sequence continues at coordinate 150 of JAFSFK010000064.1, forward strand.
CTATGGATAGGGAAAGCAAGAAATACATCCTCCGGATGGAAAAGCAGCGCAAGCGGAAGAATGTACCGGAATCGGAGTACTTGACTCAGATGAAAGACCCCGATAATGCGGTGGAATTTGAGGATCTGCGGACCTGCTTTTTCACCGATGCCGGTGTAGTGCGGTCGGCAGATGGCGTTACCTTTTCTGTTCCCAAGGGCAAGGTGGTAGGCGTGGTGGGAGAATCCGGCTGTGGAAAGTCTGTCACCAGCCTGTCTTTGATGCAGCTGCTGCAGCGCCCCCAAGGGCAGATCGTTGGCGGCAGCATCCGGCTGAATCTGGGGGATAAGGCCTATGACATCACTAAAATGCCCGAGGAGCAGATGCGCCGCCTTCGGGGCAAGGAAATGGCGATGATCTTTCAGGAGCCGATGACGGCGCTGAATCCGGTGTTTCGCATCGGACAGCAGATCGCAGAGGTGATTCGTCTGCACAGCAGCCAGAACCGGGTGGAGGAGCGGGTGCTGGAGCTTCTGGAGCTGGTGGGGATCGCCAACAGCAAAGGGGTGTACCGGATGTATCCCCACGAGCTGTCCGGCGGTATGCGCCAGCGGGTGATGATCGCAATGGCTGTGGCCTGCGATCCCAAGGTGATCATCGCCGATGAGCCTACTACTGCCTTGGATGTGACCATCCAGGCTCAGATCCTGGAGCTGCTGGGAGCGCTGAAGGAGAAGCGCAACAGCTCTGTGCTGCTGATCACCCATGATTTGGGAGTGGTGGCGGGAATGGCGGATTACGTGGTGGTCATGTACGCCGGACGAGTGGTGGAGCAAGGGACGGTCCGGGAGATCTTTCATAATCCGATCCACCCCTACACCATCGGATTGATGGCATCCAAACCGGTGGTGGGCAAGAAAGTGGACAGTCCTTATTCCATCCCCGGCAAGGTGCCCAATCCCGTGGATATGCCGGCTTACTGCTATTTCAAAGACCGGTGTCAGCATCTGCTTAAGGAATGTGACGGAGAGTATCCCTGCCAGGTGAGGATCAGCCCCACCCATACGGTCAGCTGTTATCGGGGAAGGGAGGAAAACCGTGGAGGATAATATTCTGGAGGTCCGGGAGCTGAGAAAATACTATCCCGGGCCGGTGAAGGCGGTGGACGGAGTTTCTTTCTCCATCCGGCGGGGTACGACGATGGGACTGGTGGGAGAGTCCGGCTGCGGCAAGACCACCACCGGGCGGATGATATTGCGTCTGGGCGGAGAAAAGACCGGCGGAGAGGTGATCTTTAACGGCCAGGATGTGTATGCCCTTTCCAAGCGGCAGCTGCGCAGTCTAAGGCCCAAAATGCAGATCATTTTTCAGGATCCCTTTTCCAGCCTGTCTCCCCGGCTGCCGGTGGGAGAGATCATCGCAGAGGCGGTGCGGGAGCATAAGCTGGTGCCGAAAAAAGAGCTGAGCAGCTACGTTGACAACGTGATGGAGCGCTGTGGGCTGCAGAGTTTTCACAAAAACCGCTATCCCCACGAGTTTTCCGGCGGTCAGCGGCAGCGGATCGGGATTGCCCGGGCACTGGCACTGAGACCGGAGTTTATCGTCTGCGATGAGCCGGTGTCGGCGCTGGATGTGTCGGTGCAGGCGCAGATCGTGAATCTGCTGAAAGAATTGCAGCGGCAGGATGGGCTGACCTATTTGTTTATCTCCCACGACCTGTCGGTGGTGGAGCATATCTGCGATACGGTGGGGGTGATGTATCTGGGGAATTTGGTGGAGTATGCTTCAACGGACAAGCTCTTTGCCAAGCCGCTGCACCCCTATACCCGGGCGTTGTTTTCTGCCATTCCGGTGCCGGATCCGGATCACCAGCCGGACAGGCAGGTGCTTGAGGGAAGTATTCCTTCACCGGCGGATCCGCCATCCGGGTGTAAATTTCATCCCCGTTGCCCTCACGCAATGGATATCTGCAAAGTAGAATTTCCTATCTGGCGGGAGGCGGAGCCGGGACATTTTTGCGCCTGTCACCTGTACCCGGAAAAGGAATAAGGACGCCCTAAGGCGTCCTTAAAAAATTATAGCATAGAACCATAGAGCTTGACCGGGATGCCCTTTGCCGTCAGAATAGAGGCGAAGCTGCCCAGTTCCTCCTGCTCCGGCTGGTGGTACTGCATTTCCGCCCGACCCAGCTGCTGGGATTTGGAGAGCCCGTAGGGGTGGTAGGGGAGCAGCTCGATATATTGGCAGTGGGAAAGCGTTTTATACAACGCCCCAAGTGCCTCGGCGTGTTCCGGCACGAGGTTAACCTCTGGGATCAAAATGCAGCGCATTACCGATTCGCCGCCGCCTGCGTCGATTTGAAGGAGGTTGCTTACAACCAGATCCAGATCGGCGCCGGTGTTCTCTTTCAGCCGCTGGGGGGCGGTATCCTTGATATCGTACAGGAAAAGATCCACCCTTTTCAGCAGCTCCGGGATCCGGGAGGCGGGAAACACACCGCAGGTCTCCAGACAGGTGGAGATGTTTTCTGCCTTTGCCCCATCCAGAAGGGCAATCAGTCCTTCCCACTGGACAGTAGGTTCACCGCCGGAGACTGTCAATCCGCCCCGCCTGCGGTAGAATACCCGGTCAGAAAGAACTTGCTTCATCACATCGGCAAGTTCCCGGCTGTGGGAAACTGCCTCCACCGCCCCGGAGGGGCATTTTTCAGCGCAGGCCATACAGGCAATACAGTCGGTAGGATCAAATTCGTGGATACCGGCATTTTGCCTATGCCCTTTTTGGGGGCAGACGGTGGTGCAGGTCATACATCCAATGCATTTTTCCGGGCGGTAGTAAAGCTCTTTTTTGGGGCTTTGGGTCTCCGGGTTGTGACACCACCGGCAGTGCAGAGGGCAGCCTTTCAAAAAGACTGTGGTACGCAGGCCCGGACCGTCGTGGGTGCAGCCCTGCTGAATATCCGTGACCTCCAAAAGCATATCAATACCCCATTTCCGTTCTCTCGATGACCATTCGTTGCCACTGCTCAGAAAGGGTACGGAACCGAGAGGACCAGCCGGATACCCGGACAACCAGATTGCCGTAGTTTTCCGGATCTTCCTGAGCCTGTTTCAGCATTTCGGCGTCCACCACATCCAGCTGCATAAAGTGGCAGCCCAGCTCGCAGAAGGCGTATAATAGGTCAACAAGACCTTCCAGACCGTCCTCACCCCGGACGGTGGCATAGGACATTTTGATCTCTAGGGCAGTGCCGCCCGGGAGTTTCCGCATATCCAGTGCGCCGTAGGAACGCAGGGTGGCGGTAGCGCCCCGGAAGTCGGTGCCGGGGGTGGGTGAGATGTTGTTGGAGAGGAAATCGCCCTTTTTATGACCATCGGGGTTGGCGGTACGGTGATCCAGAAATTCCGGGGTCACCTGCCGTCCGAAGGTGCTGATGCCGGGGGGGAACAGGACACCGGCAAAGAATTTCTGGTTGCAGACCTCGGTTACATAGTCGTTATACAGCCGCTGCATCATTGCATCGCCCTCCGGGTCGCCGTTGCCGTAGTACACCAGTTCATTACGCAGCCGTAGCCGCAGTGTCTCGTGACCTTCCCAATCGGCCTTGACGATGTCCATAAACTCATTCAGGGACATCAGCTTTTGTTCATAGACCACCCAGCGGATAGCTTGCAGAGCATTGGCGGCATCCGGCAAACCCCCGGCATGAGGTGCTTCTACCTCATAGATGGCACCGCCGCCCCGCTTGTAGCCAAAGTCGGTGCCGTTGAGGATGCAGTTTTCCACCAGCAGGGAGATGGCGATGTTGGGGCAGAAGTAGAAACGGATCTTCTCCATAGAAAATTCGTGGTAGCGGTTTTTCAGCTGCCGGATATAGGCATCATAGAGTTCCTCAAAACTCTGATAAGGCAGGCTGGAAGGGCCGGGCTCCGCCAGCTTCAGCACATTTTTCTGCAAATCTGCCAGCACATCCCAAGACCAGTAGCTGAAATTGGTCTTGCCGGGGATCTGGACTTCCCAGCAGCCGTCGTTGGCATAGCGGCAGGCCTCCTGTGGGGAGTAGCCGAAACGGACCAACGCCTCAATGACCACATCGTCGTTATACACTGCTAGCAGACCACCGCCAAGACGGATCACCTCAGCCACCCGGCGGATCAGCTTTTCGGGGGAATTTTTGCTGATACGCACAGAGGTGGGGTAGTCCGCAATTCGCAGTTCCTCCAGCACATCCAGCACTAGATAGGTGACCTCGTTGGTCTCGTCGTTGCCCTGGGCATCCTGACCGCTGAGGACCACGTTCTGGAAGAACTGACCGTCGCCACTGCCCTCTCTGTGGCCGATGCAGGTCTCGGTATCCACCCATTCGCAGCCTTTGATCCAGAAGTGGGCAATATATTCTCTGGCCTCGGCCAAGGTGATGACACCCTCTGCCAGATCTTTCTTTAGGTAGGGACCCAGCATCCAGTCCACACGGCCCACTGCGGCCCAGTTGCCGGTAAGGCGCTGGAAGACGAACATAAACCACAAAGACTGCACAGCCTCCCGGAAATTCTGGGCAGGTTCCATAGGTACTCGGGTGAGATTTGCGTGGATCTGCTCCCAGCGGGTCCTTGTTTCCCCCTGGGTCTGGGCGATTTTCTGGGAGATGGCATCCAAATATCGCCGGTGCCAATATTTCAGGTGAGAGATGGTAACTTCCATCTGGTCGAGATATTCAAGCCGCTCCGGACGGGAACAGTTACGCTGGCGGCTATAAGCGATCTCATCCTCCAGACCACGAATGCCCCGCTTGATCACCTTTTGGTAATGGGGAGTCAGGTGGCTATTCTGCTCGCTGGCAAAGAATGAGCTGAGTACGTTTACTTCGTCAGAGCCCGTAAGACCGATGAAAGCATCCATGTCTTCTATGCCTTCTTCAAGGAGTACCTCCGGCTGCATACCGTCGCCGAAAATAACTGTTGAAGAG
>JAFSFK010000065.1 GCA_017435245.1 Oscillospiraceae bacterium
CTGTTGCTGAGCCTACCATTGAGGAGGCCTGCCAAATTATGCAGGGTATTTCCAAAAACTATGCCCAATTCCACGGTGTGACGATCTCCCCGGAGATTGCCCGTCAGTGTGTCATTCTTTCCGAGCGGTATATTACGGACCGGTTCCTGCCGGATAAGGCCATCGACCTTTTGGACGAAGCCTGTTCTGATCTGAATCTGCGGTGCAAGGAGATCTCCCAGCTGGCAGAACTGAAAAAAGAGCGGGACGACTACGAGCTGGAGCTGCAGATGCTCACCGAGGATACGGAGAACCAGAACTATGAGCGCTTAGCCACCATCCGCAGCAAGCTCTGCCGGATCGCCGATCAGATCGAAGAACTGGAAAAGATCCCTGCACCTGCAGTGACGATGGAGAACCTTGCACGGATCATTGAGCTTTGGACCAAGATCCCCGCATCCAAGATCAAAGCGCAGGAGTATGAGCAGATCCGGGGACTGTCTGACCGGCTGAAAGAGCACATCGTCGGTCAGGATGAGGCGGTAAATGCGGTGGCAAAGGCAATTCGCAGAAACCGTGTGGGCATCAGCCCCAAGCGCCGTCCGGTGTCCTTTATCTTTGTAGGTCCTACCGGTGTGGGCAAGACAGAGCTTGTTAAGTGTCTTGCAAACGATATGTTTGATTCTGTGGATGCACTGATCCGTCTGGATATGTCTGAGTATATGGAAAAGCATACCGTTTCCAAGCTCATCGGTTCGCCTCCCGGCTATGTGGGCTATGACGAAGCCGGACAGTTGACAGAGAAGATCCGCCGCAAGCCGTATAGTGTTGTTCTGTTTGATGAGATCGAGAAGGCCCATCCGGATGTGCTGAATATCCTGCTGCAGGTTTTGGATGATGGCCGAATTACGGATGCCCAGGGCAGAGTGGTGAATTTTGAAAATGCCATTATCGTTATGACCTCCAATGCAGGTTCCGAAGGCCGTGTAGCCGGTCTGGGCTTTGGCCGGACGGATTATGAACAGACTTCTGAAAAGACGATGAAGGCGCTGAAAGAATTCCTGCGGCCGGAATTTATCAATCGTGTGGATGAGATCATAACTTTCAACCACCTTACGGAAGAGAACTTTCTTGGCATTGCCGATATTATGCTCAATGAGCTTCGTACCAGTCTGGAATCCCGTGGCCTTGCCCTTACCTGGGATGATGCCCTGCGTCAGTATCTTGTGAAGCTGGCTTATTCCGTGACCTACGGTGCCAGAAACCTGCGCCGCACCATTCAGCGTGAGCTGGAGGATCCTATTTCTGAGGCCATCATTGATTCCTTCGAAAAGCCTATCAGCACCATTCATATTTGTGTGGACGATAATAAGATCCGTCTGAATATTGCCTAAATGAAAGCCCGGCTGTTTGTCAGCCGGGCTTACTTGTTAAATGTCAAATTCACTCGTCAGCTTGTCGGATACCTTCCACGCAGCTTCTTCTACTTTATTGGCTGCCTTTGCTGCCAATCGCCGTGTGGGATTGTTTTTTGGCATCATCATTATTGCCACCGCACCAGCGGCAGCACCTAATCCCATTGTGATTGCCCATCCTTTCATGCGCATTCTATTCCCTCCTTTCGAAAGTAGTATGCCCAGTGTCAAAAAAATCACATCTGGAAAGGTTTGTGAGCCTTGCGGATAGAAAACTTGGCTGTTATAATAAAAGAAAAACGGAGGCGATGGTATGTCTGTCGACAAGCTGCAGGAACTTATTCGCAAGACAAAGAATCCGTCTGTCATTGATTTTACGCTGTACCCTCAGCAGCTGCCGTCTTACCTGATGGAGGCTGAGGGAACGTATCCCAAGGCCTATTTTCGGTTTTGTCAGGATCTGCTGCTGGGTTTGAAGGGGATCGTGCCTGCTGTCCGTTTTTCCTTTCCCTTCTTTGCGCTGATGGGCTTGGAGGGACTTGAACTGATGCCGAGGATTTTGACCAACGCAAAGGATTTAGGATATTATGTCCTGCTGGACGGCATAGATGCACTTTCGCCCCAGCTTGCACAAAATGCGGCGGATGCGTTGATGAAGCTGCCCTGTGACGGGATCATCCTTTCTGCTTACATTGGAACCGACGGCATGAAACCCTATGTAAAGCAGCTGAAGGACAGCGGGAAAAGTCTCTTTGTTGTTTTGCGTACAGCCAATAAGACGGCACCTGAGCTGCAGGATCTGATGACCGGTTCCCGCCTGGTGTACATGGTAGGCGCCCAGAGCGCAAATCTGCTGGGTGAACCGCTGGTGGGGAAGAGCGGGTATTCTCAGATCGGCGGTCTTGCAGCTGCGTCGTCAGCAGATTGTCTGCGGCAGCTTCGCAGCAAATATAAAAGGCTATTCCTGTTGTTGGATGGGTACGATTATCCCAATTCCAATGCCAAAAACTGCAGCTATGCCTTTGACCAATTGGGGCACGGTGCGGCAGCTTGTGCCGGCAGCTCTGTTACAACGGCATGGAGGGATGAACAGGCTCCTGAGAATGAGTTTGTTGCTTGCGCAGTGCGATCTGCTGAGAGAATGAAGAAGAATATCACTCGATATATTACTGTATTATAAAATGATGTTCCGCCGTGGTTAACCCACGGCGGAATTGCTTAGTTGCCCTGACCTGCCTGTCCGGAGGTGTTTCCGGAGGAATCCTGCCCACCGGAACCGTTGCCGCCGGTTTCGGGATCGGATCCGCCTGTGGGGTCCATCAGATCCGGCATGGTGCTGTCTACCTCGGGGTCGGGGATATTGGTGCCCATTGTGGGATCAATTGTAGGCATCGTTGACTGCTGCGTTGGCGCTTGGGTAGCGGGTGGGACCGCTTCAGTTGGGGTGTCGTTTCGTCTGCCGCACGCAGTGAGTGCAAAAGCCAAAACCAGCACAAGAGCGAAAATCGTAAATTTCCTCATAGTTATGAATCCTCCTGCAATTTTGTTGCATATCTATTGTTTCCAATCGTTCCGTATTTAATCCGTAAATTTCTTGTGTACGCAGATGGAAATAAAAAAATGACCATTGATATTTTTTGCCGGTTGCTGTATAATATATAATCATTACATAAAAAGGGGAAACGTTATGAAGAAACTTGCTGTTATCAAGGGCGGAGAATGTATGGCCTGCCTGGAATGCGTCCGTGCTTGTTCCAATGCGTTTTATAAGGAATTTGATGAGGACCTTTCCTGCATCCGGATTGTGGCAAAGGGCAATGCTGCAAAACCTATGACCTGCATCCAGTGCGGTAAGTGCGCAAAGGTCTGTGAGGCCGGTGCGATCACGCAGAATCCCAAGACCGGTGTTTATATGATCAATAAGAAACTGTGCACCTCCTGCGGTAAGTGCGTAGAGATCTGCCCGATGAAGGTTATGGTCGCACCTGCCGAGGGCCCCACCACCAAGTGCATCGCCTGTGGCATCTGCGTAAAGGCTTGTCCTATGGAAATCCTTGAGATCGTGGAGAAGTAAGTTAAATAGATGCAAAAAAGGCGGTTTTATACCGCCTTTTTCCGTTATTTTACCAAAGTTTTGCCCATAATTAAAATGTTACTTGTTTTTTCTCCAAAAAGTGGTATGATATGCCTGTTATAATAATGCTGAATTAGGTGATTTTGATGAAAAACCAAAAGAAAGAAAATAAAAAGGGTTCGGCAAAGCGTGGATTTTTGATCGCTGCGGTCGTTGTTCTCGCATTGATTCTGGTGCTGCTGATCGTTGCCACAGTTTTTATCAGCGGAACATTAAGCCGGATCACCCGTGTTGACGATTTGGATGAAACTATGTCCCAGGAGGAGCTGGAATCCATCCTCAACGAGACAGAGGCTGAGGACGAAAACTTTACCGGTATCGTACTGAATCCTGAGGATGTTACAATGCCTGATGTACCTGTTGAGCGTGTGGATGGAGATGAGAATCTTGTCCATGTTCTGTTGGTGGGTCAGGATACCTACAGCAAGACCAGCCGTTCCCGTTCTGATTCGATGATCCTGTGCACCTTGAACCGTTCTGCCAAGACATTGACGCTGACATCCTTTATGCGTGACCTGTATGTCCGGATTCCCGGGTACTACAGCCACCGAATGAATACCGCTTACGTTCTGGACGGGTTCGATGCACTGTATGATACCATCGAATTCAACTTTGGTCTCGTGATCGAGCACGGCGTGGCTGTGAACTTTGGTTCCTTTAAGGAAGTCATTGATGCTGTCGGCGGTGTGGAAGTTGAGCTTACCGGCTCTGAGGCACGGCACCTGAACAATCAGGATTACAGCTGGGGCCTGATCGAAGGTGTAAACCATCTGGATGGTGAGCAGGCTTTGGCCTATTCCCGTATCCGTAAGCTGGACAGCGATTTCAACCGCACCAGCCGCCAGAGAACTGTGATTATGGCTTTGATCGAGAGTGCTAAGAAGCAGCCTTTGACGGACCTGTATAAGCTGGTGGATGCACTGATCCCTATGGTCGTTACGGATATGAGTAACGGTGAGATCGTCAGCCTGGCAATGGAGATTGCACCGGTCCTGTCGGAGTTGACTGTGGTGACTCAGCGGATCCCCGCTGACGGTGAGTACCGGAGTGTGATGATCGATGGTATGGCAGTGCTTTTGCCGGATTTGGAGGGCAACCGCCAGGTCCTTGTGGAAGCCTTTGGTAAGCCCTGATATTGTGCTGTTTTTAAACCGGCCCACCTTGGTGGGTCGGTTTTTTTGTTTTGTAACAAAAATTTCCCTTTTGTAATAATTGCATATTATCTTTCGATGTGGTATACTGTTACCAATCATACACCCGGAGGCGTTTATGTTGAATATAACCCATTTTCAGGAAAAAATCAGCACTTTACTCCCGAAAATCGAGCTGAGAATGAATGAGCCTATGTCCAGGCACACCTCCTTCCGCATTGGAGGTCCTGTAGAAGTTATGGCTTTCCCGAAGAGCCGGGATGAACTTGCGGAGATTTTAAAAGTATCCGCTTTATTGGACACAAAAGCTGTTATCTTAGGTGCAGGAACCAATATTTTGGCGCCAGACGAGGGAATGCACGGACTGGTCATTTGCCTTAAGGATTGTTTGGATGGGATGCAGCGGCTTGATCAGAACCGAATCTATGTTGCGGCAGGTGTGACCATGACCCGTGCTGCTGTTTTTGCTGCCGGACTGGGACTGTCCGGTCTTGAGTTTGCCCACGGTATTCCGGGCACGGTAGGCGGCGGTGTGTACATGAATGCCGGTGCCTACGGTGGTGAGATCTGCCAGGTTTGCGAAAGCGTGGATGTGATGTCGATGGATGGTACAGTCTGCACCTTGACCGGTGACCAAATGGGCTTTTCCTACCGCCATAGTATTTTAGAAGATACCCCGGGGATCGTTCTCGGTGCGGTATTCTCCTTGGCGGAAAAAACGGAAGCTGAGATCCGTGCGGTGATGCAGGATCTGATGAATCGCCGCAAGACATCCCAGCCGTTGGATCTGCCCTCTGCAGGCTCTGCGTTTAAACGTCCGGTGGGCGGTTATGCTGCGGCTTTGATTGATCAGTCCGGTTTAAAGGGATTCCGTGTGGGAGGCGCAGCTGTGTCCGAAAAGCACGCCGGATTTGTTGTAAATATGGGCGGCGCATCTGCAGCCGATGTGAAAACTCTGCTGAAGCAGGTTTCTGACAAAGTTTTTGAAAATTCCGGGATCCGTTTGGAGCCGGAGGTTCGTATTTGGTAATGATGGGAAAGGGAGGAAATATGGCAGTTTCTTTTTCCGGCAGTGCAAAGGCAGAGATCTGCCGTGTGGTACCCCAGAAGAATTGCTGCGCCGTGGCGCAGTGTTTTGGCATACTGCTGTTTTGCAATAGCTTCGGTGCTAAGGGTATCCGTATCATAACGGAAAGCCGGGATTTTGCCAATTTTCTTCCCAGAGTATTTCGGAAAGCCTTTGGATTCGATTTCGATATGCAGCCGGAGCCGGATGCCACCGGTAAGCTGAATTTTCAGATCACCGATGGTGAAAAGATACTCCAGATTATGAAGGCATACGGTTTTGATCCGGAGGGTACGGTAAGCCTGCATATTAACTTGCCTGTTTTGGAGGAGGACTGCTGTAAAGCAGCTTTTCTGCGAGGTGCGTTTTTGGCTGGCGGCTCGGTGACGGACCCTGCCAAGGGCTACCATATGGAGCTTGCGACGACCCATCACAGTGTTGCCCGTGAGGGCTATACCTTGATCAATGAGGTACTGGGATTTGATCCCAAATGTGCTGGGCGAGGCGGCGGTCAGGTGCTTTATTTAAAGCAGAGTGACCGTATCTCCGATTTTTTGATCTATCTTGGCGCTCCGGTATCCGCAATGGGGATCATCGAGGCCAGACTGGAAAAGGAACTTAAGAATAAAGTGGTTCGCCGCTGCAACTGTGATGATGCCAATACCTCCAAGGTGGTTGAGGCGGCACAGGAGCAACTGTCAGCCATTCGCTTTTTGCGGGAGACTGGACGGTTGGAATCCTTGCCTGCAAAACTGCAGCAGGCTGCTAAGGGCAGGGAAGAGAACCCGGAAGCATCCCTGACGGAACTGTCTGCGCTGATGGAGCCGCCGATCACGAAACCGGCAATGAGTCATCGGTTAAAGAAATTGGTTGAGATCGCCCAGGAGGCAAAAAAATGAGTTTTGTACATCTGCACGTTCACTCTGAATACAGCCTGCTGGATGGAGCTTGCCGCATTGGCGGTATGATGGAGCGGGTAAAGGAACTGGGCCAGGAGGCCATTGCTATCACCGACCATGGCGTGATGTATGGTTGTATCGATTTTTATAAGGCAGCCAAAGCTGCGGGGATCAAGCCTATTATCGGCTGTGAGGTCTATATGGCAAGACGGTCCATTTCTGACCGAATCCACGGCATTGATAATGATCCTTACCACCTTGTTCTGCTGTGCAAGGACCGTACGGGCTATGAGAATCTGTGCCTGCTGGTATCGGAAGCTTTTATGAACGGCTTCTACGGAAAACCTCGGGTGGATCTGGATATGCTTCGTGCCCACCACGAGGGACTGATCGCTACCTCTGCCTGTCTTGCCGGAGCCATACCGCAGCGCTTGCTGGAGAATGACTATGATGCGGCAAAAGCTACAGCATTGGAATTGGCAGAGATTTTCGGAGAGGATAATTTCTATCTGGAGCTGCAGGATCATGGAATCCCGGAGCAGACGCCTGTCAATCAGGGCGTACAGCGGATCGCCCGGGAGACCGGACTGCCGCTGGTGATCACCAACGATGCCCATTACCTGCGCCGGGAAGATGCCCAAATGCAGGATGTTCTGCTGTGCGTCCAGACCGGTAAGACTGTGGACGATCCTAACCGGATGAAATTCCAGACGGAGGAATTTTACCTCAAGAGTGAAGAGGAACTGCGCCAGCTGTTTCCCAATTGTGATGAGGCATTTGAGAATACTGTCAAGATCGCAGAACGCTGTAATCTGGAATTCATTTTTAACCAGTATCATCTGCCCAGCTTCCCGGTACCTGAGGGATATACCAATGAAGAGTATTTCCGCAAGCTGTGTATGGACGGTTTCCGGGAGCGGTATACCGATCCTCCTAAGGAGTATCTGGAACGGCTGGAATATGGGATCGGTGTTATCAGTCGTATGGGCTATGTAAACTATTATCTCATCGTCTGGGATTTTATCCGTTTTGCCAAGGAATCCGGCATCCCGGTAGGACCGGGACGTGGCTCCGGTGCTGCGTCCATTGTTGCGTATTGTATGCACATCACGGAAGTGGATCCGATGAAATACGCACTGATCTTTGAGCGCTTTTTGAACCCTGAGCGTGTCAGTATGCCCGATTTTGATACGGACTTCTGTCAGGAACGCCGTGGAGAAGTGATCGACTATGTTATGAAAAAGTACGGTGCTGACCACGTGGCGCAGATCGCTACCTTTGGTACGATGGCAGCTCGAGGTGCTATCCGTGATGTCGGCCGTGCGTTGAACTTTACCTATGCTGAGACAGATGTGGTTGCCAAATTGGTGCCCACAATGCCACTGCATATCACCTTGAAAGAGGCACTGAATGTATCCCCTAAGCTTAAGGAGATGTACGATGCTGATGAACGTGTGCGCACACTCATCGACACGGCAATGAGCCTGGAGGGTATGCCCAGAAATACCTCTACCCACGCAGCCGGTGTGGTGATCACCGCCGATCCGGTATGCAGCTATGTGCCCCTTTCCAAAAATGACGATACCATCGTAACCCAGTATACGATGACCACCATCGAGGAACTGGGACTTTTGAAAATGGACTTTTTGGGTCTTAGAAACCTTACCGTCATTCGTGATGCTGAGGAGCAGATCCGTAAATATGAACCGGATTTCTCCATTGACAAAGTTGCGGATGATGATCCGGAGACTTTCAAAATGCTTGCCGAAGGCAAGACACAGGGCGTATTCCAGTTGGAGTCCACCGGTATGACCGGTGTGTGCGTAGGAATGAAGGCCAGCAGCATCGAGGATATTACGGCTATCGTTGCTTTGTACCGGCCCGGACCTATGGATTCCATCCCCACTTTCATTGAAAACAAGCTCAACCACAAGAAGGTCACCTATAAAACCCCCAAGCTGGAACCGATCCTGAAGGTTACTTACGGCTGCATCGTCTATCAGGAGCAGGTTATCGAGATATTCCGTCAGCTGGGCGGCTATACTATGGGCCAGGCGGACAATATCCGCCGAGCCATTTCCAAGAAAAAGCAAAAGGTCATCGAGGCGGAACGAAAGGTCTTTGTATACGGTGACAAGGAACAGGGGATACCCGGCTGTATTGCCGGCGGTGTGCCCGAAACAGTTGCTCAGTCCATTTATGATGAGATCGTGGATTTTGCCAACTACGCTTTTAATAAAGCCCACGCTGTGTGCTATGCGGTGGTTGCCTATCAGACAGCCTATCTGAAGTGCCACTATCCCAAGGAGTATATGGCAGCGCTGATGACATCGGTTCTGGATTCTGCAACAAAGATCTCCGGCTATATTGCCGAGTGTAAAGAAATGGGCATCCAGGTGCTTCCGCCGGATGTTAATCATTCCTTTGATCACTTTACGGTGGAAGGGAACGCCATCCGTTTTGGCTTGGGTGCGGTGAAGAACGTCGGCAGAGGTTTGATCCGTTCTATGGCTGCCAAGCGCAGCGAGGGCGGCGTGTTCAAATCTCTGGAGGACTTTATCCAGCGAATGGGTGAGGGGGAACTGAATAAGCGTGCTGTGGAGAACTTCATTAAGTGCGGCGCAATGGATTGCTTCGGTTATCACCGCAGCGAGCTTTTGGCGGTGTACGATACGATGATGGATTCCATAGCTTCCTCCCGAAAGAAAAATCTGGAAGGCCAGATGGGACTTTTTGCTATACTTCAGGAGGAAGATCAAGCTGCTGCCATCCCGATTCCCAAGCTGCCTGAGATCAGTAAGGCGGACCGGATGCTGATGGAAAAGGAAACCACCGGTATTTACCTGTCCGGGCACCCTATGGATGACTACCGTGCCAGCTTGCGCAATACCCACGTTGTTCAGATGGGCAAGCTGATGGAGGAGGACTGTCCCTATCAGGATGACCAGATCATCAGTGTTGCCGGTATCGTTCAGACGGTAAAGATGAAGACCACCCGTAACAATTCTATGATGGCTTACGTAACTGTGGAGGACGACACTGCGGCCATAGAAATGCTGGCTTTTTCCAATGTATTAAACCAGTATGGAACGCTCCTGCGGGAGAATCAGCCGGTGGTGATCACAGGCCGGGTTTCTCTGCGGGATGACAAGGACCCCCAGATCGTTATCAACCGGGTGCGCTCTATTGAGGAGTTCTCCGCTAATCGGCAAACAGAAGCTGAGTTCCGGCAAAAGCAGGAGGGAACCTTGTACCTGCGCCTTGCCAGTGAGTCCGGTGATCAGTTTGGAAAGATTCGTGCGATCCTGAATATGTTCCCGGGTAAGAGCTCTGTCGTCGTGTATTTTGCCGATACTAAGCAGCGCCGGGGCTCTACCTGTGATTTGGACAGCCGTATGCTGAAGGAGCTGATAAGCCGATTGGGAAATGACAATGTTATTGTGAAATAACTTTCTTTTTCAGCCAAGATGTGATATAATATTCGGAAGGAGGTGTCGCTATGGCAGGAAGAAAAAAGTTCATATGTCTGCTGCTGATGGCGGCACTGCTGCTATCTGGCTGTATGCGTACTGTGGACCAGATGTACGGGATACCCAAGCGGTCTGAGGATTTTAAGAATCTGCAGTCGGCCATCGATGGAGCTATGCAGGGCCATAGCTTCAGCGCACCGCTGTCCGGTGAGAATCAGCAGGCGGTGCAGATGGCGGATCTCAATGGTGACGGTCAGCAGGAGTTTCTGCTGTTTGCCAAGTGCGATTCTGAGCGTCCGCTGCGAATTATGATCTTCCGTCAGGTAGACGATGCGTACATCCATATCCAGACCATTGAAAGTAATGGCTCAGCCTTTGATCTGGTTGAATACGTACAGATGGATGATTCGCCGGGGATGGAACTGGTGGTTGGCAGTCAGCTGGCAGATCAGGTCCTGCGCTCTGTTACGGTCTACACCTTTGATGATGAAATGATCCCGCAGCTGCAAGTCAGTGCCAATTACACGAAGTTCCTTACGGTGGATCTGGATGGCGACAATCTCACGGAATTGTTTGTGCTTCACCCGGGGCAGTCGGATACGGATAATGGTGTGGCTGCTGTCTATGGGATGGAAAACGGAGCCATTGAACGTTCCAATGAGATAAATATGTCCCAGCCAGCGGACAAGCTGAAGCGGATTCTGGTCGGAAAGCTCCACAATGGTCAAAGTGCAGTATATGCAGCCAGTGCGGTCGATGAAACTGCAATCGTAACGGATGTCTGCGCCTGGGTCTCTGATTCGCTGACAAATGTTAGTTTTCTGAACGAGTCCGGTACCAGTGTTCACACGATGCGTAATTACTATGTTTACGCTGACGATGTGGATAATGACGGTGTGGTAGAATTACCGGATCTGATCACAATGGTGCCGCTGGAGCCTACACTGAGCACAGATCGCCACGATTTGATCCGTTGGTATTCGATGACCAGCGGGGGTTCTGAGGTGGACAAGTGCTACACCTACCATAATTTCCTTGGCGGATGGTATTTGGAGCTGGACAGCAGCTGGGCATCCCGCTTGACAGTACGAAGTCAGGGTAACTACTACGAATTGTTCCTGTGGGATCCTGATTTTACGGAGGCGGAGGAAGTGCTTACGATCTTTGTTCTGACCGGACAAAACCGGGAAGAACAAGGGGTGGCTGAACAGCGGTTTATCCTTCACAGCACAGACACCGTTACCTATGCGGCAAGCCTGGAAGACAGCGCAGCCGACTACGGCATTACCCGAATGAAAATCGAAGAGGCTTTCCATTTGATCCAGCAGGATTGGAAAACCGGAGAGACATAAAGAGGTATATAGATATGAAAAAAGTTTTGATTCTTGAGGATGAAGTGAATATCCGAAGCTTTGTGGTCATCAATCTGAAGCGTGCCGGCTACGATGCCATTGAGGCAGGTACCGGTCAGGAGGCACTGGATAAGATCCGTGACAATCCCGATATCGGCGTTGCCATCCTGGATATTATGCTTCCGGATATCGACGGATTTGAGGTCTGTCGCCGGATCCGTGCCACCACAAAGCAGATGGGTATTATTATGCTCACTGCCCGTACCCAGGAGATGGATAAGGTCACTGGTCTTATGACCGGTGCGGATGACTATGTCACCAAGCCTTTCTCTCCGGCGGAACTGACGGCCCGTATCGATGCCCTCTACCGCCGTATTGGCGGCGACAGTAACGCAGATTCTGAGCTGCTGACCCAGGGACCTTTCCTGATGAATACCCGTAACCACACGCTTGAGAAGTCCGGCAATCGGATCCGCCTGACCCAGGTGGAGTATTCCATCCTGAAGCTGTTTATGCAGAATCCCGGTCGTGCCCTTTCCCGTGAGGATATCCTCTCTGCGGTTTGGGGCCGGGACTACGAGGGTGAACTGAAGATCGTGGATGTAAACATCCGTCGTCTGCGTATTAAGATCGAAGACGATACCGCCAACCCCACCTATATCACCACGGTTTGGGGATTTGGCTATAAGTGGGGCGCATAACTGCGCATAAGAAAAAATCTGAAAGGAGGAGTGGATATGTTAAAGGTCAAGGGCCTGCGGCGCCGTTGGCTTTTGAATACGGTCGGTGTTGTCTGTACCTTAGGACTTGTGTGCGTGCTGATCGTCACAGCTGCATTTGCGGTGTACTATTACTCCTCCATGGAATCGGATATGCGCTATCGGGCCCGGACCACCACGGAATTTTTCGCAGACTACTTAAATCAGAATTATAACGAATACTATCAATCCTGCATCACCTATGCCCAGACCTTTGAAGAACGCAATGTGATCGAATTGCAATTCATCAATACGCAAGGATTGATCGTAGCGTCGTCGTACGGTGTTTGGGCCGGTCAATCGCCAACAACGCCGGATATTGCCGATGCCATCAGAAGTAAAACGATGTGCAGCTTTGTTGGGAAAAGTCCGCAGACCGGTGAGCGTATTATGGCGGTTTCCAGTCCGATGATCTATGTCAACGGCGAAGTGATCGGTGTGCTGCGGTATGTGACTTCTACCCGTGCGATGGATCTGCAGATCGTGATCATTGCGGCCGTTGCCTTAGCAGCGCTCTTGATCATTGCAGGAGTGGTGCTGATCAGCAGTAATTATTACATCCGCTCCATTCTGGTGCCGCTGACTCAGGTGATCGAAAAGGCGAAAATGATCACAAATGGCAGCTATGGCATTCAGATCCAGACGAACTACGATGATGAGTTGGGGGAACTGGCTCAGACCATCAACGAAATGTCTATGCAGATCAACCGGAACGAGAAGACTCAATCGGAGTTCATTTCTTCTTTGTCCCACGAACTGCGGACACCCTTGACAGCGATCACTGGCTGGAGCGAAACACTTCTGAGCAGCGACGAACTGGACGAAGGTACCCGACGTGGTGTGAAGATCATTCTCGGCGAAGGCAAGCGGCTGACAGAGATGGTTTTGGAGCTGTTGGATTTCACCCGGATTCAGGATGGACGTATGACCCTGAATATGGAACCTACAGACATCCGGGGAGAATTTGAGGATACCGTATTTATGTACGGAAGCCGTCTGGCACAGGACGGAATTAAGCTGGAATACATCGACTCTGAGGAGGATATCCCCGAGATATCCTGTGACCCCAAGCGGCTCAGACAGGTCTTTTTGAATATTTTGGATAATGCTGCCAAGCACGGCGGCGAAGGAAAACGGATCGAGGCAACCATTGCTTATGAAGAGGATTTTGTCATCGTCCGTATTCGGGACTTTGGTCCCGGAATCCCGGAGGATGAGCTTTCTCTGGTGAAGCAAAAGTTTTATAAGGGCAGCTCCAAGGCTCGTGGCTCCGGCATCGGCCTTTCCGTCTGTGATGAGATCGTACAGATGCACGGCGGTATGCTGACGCTGGAAAATGCCCCCGGTGGTGGTACGCTGGTGACGGTGGAACTGCCTGCCTTCCAGTAGGGCGAAGAAAGGAACACTATGGCAAATTCAAATGGCGAAAAATTTAAAACAATGATCGGCGGTCAAGCGCTGATCGAAGGTATTATGATGCGTGGTCCCAAGCTTGACGCCATCGTTGTCCGTGGGAAAGACGGTCTGCGGGTGGAAACCTCCGAGCGTAAGATCCATCCCCAGAAGTCCGTCTTAAGCTGGCCTTTGATCCGTGGCGCTGTGAACTTCTTTGATGCGCAGGTCACCGGTGTGAAGGCGCTGATGCGCTCTGCGGACCTTTCTCCTGAGGAGTATCAGGAGGAACCATCCAAGCTTGACAAATGGCTGGAGGAAAAATTGGGAAACGAAAAGTTCCAGAAGGCAATCGTAGGTATTGCAGTGGCTTTGGGCCTTGGAATGTCTATTTTGCTGTTTTTCCTGCTTCCTATGGTGATCGGCAGTTTTTTTGACGGACTCATCCACAACAATTTGGCTCGCAACCTTGTGGAAGGTCTGGTTCGTATCATCATTTTTGTGGGATATATGCTGCTGGTTTCCCGGATGGCGGAAATGAAACGTGTCTTTGCTTATCACGGCGCTGAACATAAGACGATCCGCTGTTATGAGGCAGGACTCGAGCTGACGGTGGAGAACGTCAGTAAGCAGACAAGAATGCACCCCCGTTGTGGCACCAGTTTTCTGCTGGTGGTGATGATCTTGTCCATACTTGTTTTTTCTGTGGCATCTTCTGTGCTGCTGGCATTTGTTCCCAATATGGAAGCAGTTTGCGGACCTGTACTGTATAAGGTTCTTATGATCCTTTTTAAACTGCTTTTGCTGCCTGTGGTGGTTGCCATCAGCTATGAGATCAACCGTCTTGTGGGCCGGCACGACAATGCCTTTACCCGTGCATTGACCGCACCGGGTATGTGGTTTCAGAATTTTACTACCAATGAACCGGATGAGGGAATGATGGAGGTAGCCATCACAGCTCTGAAGGCGGTTCTTCCTGAGGAAGAGGGGACAGACCGGTGGTAAAGACATACGCTGAGCTTTATACCAATGCCCGACGGGCATTTATGGCCCAGGAGGATCCGCAAACCGCCAGCCTGCTGGCACGAAACCTGCTGTGCCATATTACCGGAAAGACCCAGGAGCAGGTGCTTGCCCACAGAGAGCTGTATGCCAATGAGGATATGTGTGAGCAGATGGAGCGTGCAGTTCCCAGGATCCTGGCAGGGGAGCCTCTGGCGTATGTGCTGGGAGAGTGGGACTTCTACGGTATGACACTGCATGTGGATAAAAATGTGTTGATCCCCCGGGATGACACCTGCGCAGTGACAGCCCTTGCAATTCAGCAAGCGATGTTTTTGGATGAATCTCCCAGAATTTTAGATCTGTGTACCGGTTCCGGATGCATTGGGTTGGCAATTGCCAACCGTGTGAAGGATGCCAGAGTGACCTTAGCGGATATTTCCAAGGATGCTTTGGCAGTTGCAAAGAAGAATATTACGGCACAAAAGCTGTCCGGCCGGGTCGCCTGTATGCAAGTGGATGCACTGGCGGAGCCCAAAGCCTTTTTGGGAAAGTACGATTTGATCGTATCGAACCCGCCGTATATCACCACCCAGGAGATGCTGGAGCTGCCTGCCAGCGTGAAAGATTACGAACCTCATTTGGCGCTCCACGGCGGCGGCGACGGCTTGGATTTTTACCGTGCGATTGCTGCGAATTTCCGAAAAGCGTTGAAGCCCGGCGGGTATTTGTGCTTTGAATTTGGAATGGGGCAGGGAGATGATGTCTGCGCCATCTTAGAGAATAATGGGTATACCGTACTGGAGCGTTCCAGAGATTATAATGACAGAGAAAGGGCGGTCATTGCCCGCCTGAGGAAGGAAGATCAGAATGGCAACTAAGAAAACTGTATATGAGGCTCCGACACCTGCAGCAGATAAGAAGAAAGCACTTCAGACTGCAATTTCCCAGATCGAGAAAAATTTCGGTAAAGGTACCGTTATGCGCCTGGGCGATCGCCCGGAGATGAACGTGGAAGCAATTCCCACCGGATCACTGGCACTGGATGCTGCGCTGGGTATTGGTGGTGTTCCCAAGGGACGTATCATTGAGATCTACGGACCGGAATCCTCCGGTAAGACCACCCTGGCTCTGCATATTCTTGCACAGGCCCAGAAAATGGGTGGAGAAGTGGCATTTGTGGACGCCGAGCACGCCTTGGATCCTGTTTACGCTGCCGCACTGGGTGTGGATACCGATAATATGCTGGTCTCTCAGCCGGACACTGGTGAGCAGGCTCTGGAGATCACCGACGCACTGGTTCGGTCCGGTGCTGTGGATGCGGTGGTCGTGGACTCTGTTGCAGCCCTTGTTCCCAAGCAGGAGATCGAGGGTGAGATGGGCGATACCTTTGTGGGCCTGCAGGCACGACTGATGTCTCAGGCATTGCGCAAGCTGGCAGGTACCATCGCCAAGACTAACTGCGTTGTTATTTTCATCAACCAGCTGCGTATGAAGATCGGTGTGATGTACGGTAACCCTGAGACCACCACCGGCGGTAACGCACTGAAATTCTATTCTTCCGTCCGTCTCGACGTTCGTCGTGTGGAATCCATTAAGGAAGGCGGCAATGTGATTGGCAACAAGACTCGTGTCAAGGTGGTCAAGAACAAGGTCGCACCTCCTTTCCGTGAGGCGTATTTTGATATTATGTACGGTGAGGGTATCAGCAAGTGGGGCGAACTTGTGGACTTGGCTGTCCAGATGGACATTGTGCAGAAGAGCGGCAGCTGGTTCAGCATGGGTGACGAGCGGATCGGTCAGGGCAAGGACAGCGTAAAGGCATTCCTGCAGGCTAATCCCGACATCGCTGAGAAGGTAGAAGCGCAGGTGCGTGAGCATCTGCTGCAGGCTTCCGGTGCTCCCAAGGCTCCGGCGAAGGCTGCTGAGCGCCCTGTTGCGGTAAGCGCAGACGATTTTGATGATGAGGATTGATTCTGTTGCCTCCCAGCCTGACCGGGCCGGGAGGCATACCGTCCGTTTTGAGGATGGTACAGTGATGCGCCTGTACCGTCAAACAGTTCAGGATTTTGGGTTGTATCCCGGCCTGGAGCTTACGGCGGAAGAGTTGGAAAGCCTCAAAACAGCTGCCGGTCAAATGTCAGCAAAAATGCGGGCAGTCCGGATTGTGTCCGCTTCCAATGTATCCAAGCGGGACCTGGAGCAGCGGCTGATCCATAAGGGTGAGGATCCGGCTCAGGCCAAAGAGGCCGTTGCTTGGATGTCAGATCTGAATCTGCTGGACGACCGAAGAACTGCAGAGCAGATCGTTCACCGCTGCATCAGCAAGGGCTACGGTCTTTCCCGTGCCAAGCAGGCATTATATGAGAAACGGATCCCCAAAGAATACTGGCAGGAAGTGTTGGCGGACTACCCCGACCAGACCGACAAAATTGTGGAATTTTTGAAGTCCCGGCTGGGTGACAGTTGGGATGAACGTGATCTGCGCAGGGCAATGGATGCCCTTGTGCGCCGTGGTCACAGCTATAGTGAGATTCGCTGCGGATTGCAGATGCTTTCTGTTAACGAAGATTTCCCGGAGGAATAGTATGGCAAATATCGGTTTTATATCCCTTGGCTGTGCCAAGAATCAGGTGGACTGTGAACGGATGATGTACCGTGTTCAGGAAGCGGGACATACTGTGCAGGCGGATGTTGTCGGCAGCGATGTGGTGATCATCAATACCTGCGGCTTTATAGATTCTGCAAAGTCGGAAGCCATTGATTTTATCCTGCAGATGGCTCAGCTGAAACAGCAGGGACTGATCGGTAAGATCTTGGTGACAGGCTGCCTGTCCCAGCGCTACCAGCAGCAGATCCTGGACGAGCTGCCGGAGGTGGACGGTGTTTTGGGTACCGGAAGCTACACGGAAGTTGTGAGTGCAGTTGATGCACTTTTGAATGATGAAAGTGTGTTTGATTTTGGTTCCATTGACGCACCTGAGGTGGAGACGGGCCGGATCCTCACGACACCGGAGCACTACGCCTACATTAAAATTGCAGAGGGCTGTGACAACCGGTGCAGCTACTGTATTATTCCATATTTGCGGGGTAAATTCCGCAGCCGTCCTATGGACGATGTGCTGTATGAAGCCCGTTTGCTGGCAGCAAATGGCGTAAAGGAGCTGATTGTGGTTGCCCAGGATACCAGCCGTTACGGCACAGATCTGACTGGCGGCAAGCGGCTGCTGCCTGAACTGCTGCGCCAGCTGTGCAGCATTGACGGATTCCGGTGGATCCGGGTACACTATGTCTATCCAGATGAGATTGATGATGAATTTATTGATGTGATGGCATCGGAACCCAAGATCGTAAAGTATCTGGATATTCCTATCCAGCACTGTAACAATAAGATCCTGAAGCTGATGAACCGTCGTGGTGATGGTACATATCTGCGTCAGCTTTTTGAGAAGCTACGGGCCCGGATTCCTGGTTTGGTCTTGCGCACAAGCGTGATCACCGGACTTCCCGGGGAAGGAGAAGAGGAATTTACAGAGCTTTGTGAGTTCTTAAAAGAACAGCGCCTGGAGCGTGTTGGTGCATTCCCGTTCTCACCTGAAGAGGGAACCCCGGCCGCCGAGATGGAATTCCCGGACAGCGAGATCGCCCAGCAACGGGCCCACATGGTGGAATCCATTCAGTCCCGGATCATGGATGATTACAATGCCGCCATGATCGGAAAAGTGATGCAGGTGCTGGTTGACGGTTATGACGAAGAATATGAGCAGTTCTTTGCCAGAACCTATGGAGATTCTCCGGAGATCGACGGCAGAGCGTGGATCGCCTCCGAGGAAGCGCTGTCCGAGGGTGAGTTTGTGAGAATTTGCATTGACGGCATCGTCGACGGTGATCTTTCCGGTTACCTTGTGGAGGAATGACTATGACATTGGCGAGTAAAATTACCCTTCTGCGGGTAGCATTTATTCCTGTATTTATGGTCTTTATGTATCTGAGCGGAGGTCAGGCAGGCCTGTGGATGTGGCTGTCATTGGCTGTTTTTATCATAGCCAGTCTGACAGACTATGTAGATGGTCAGATCGCCCGTAAGTGGAATCAGGTCAGTGATTTTGGCAAGTTCCTGGATCCCCTGGCGGATAAGCTTTTGACCATTGCTGCAATGGTGATGTTCTGCCAGTGGGGTAGATTCCCCGCTTGGGCACTGATGATCGTACTGACCCGTGAGTTTGCGGTCACAGGCTTGCGTCTTGTTGCAGTTGGCAAGGGGAAGGTCATTGCTGCCGGCTGGAGCGGAAAAATAAAGACGGCCAGTACGATGCTTGGGCTTTGTGTTTGGATGGCTTTCCCGGATATGACGCTCCTTGGAACTGTGATCACCTGGATCATAATTACTACGACGGTATATTCCGGTGTGGAGTATTTTGTCCGGAACTGGAGCTGCCTTTGGGACGATAAGTAACAGAGAACCGTCATTGTATCGCAATGACGGTTTTTAACGGAAAGAGTGAGGAGCATATGAACGAAAAGGAAATTGGCGAGATTCGGCGAAGGGTACGCCGTGACCGCAGCAATATGACTGCTATTTATGGCTGTTACGTGAATTCTCAGAAGGAGATCATTTCTGAGTTCAAGCGCAGTGTAGGTACAATGCCTGAAAATGAGGCAGAAAAATACTTTGGAATGATAAAAAAGGTTTTGTCGGGCAGAATTGGCAGAAATCTTATCGATATCACCTTCCGCACATCGCAGGTGGCAGAATCTCCCGAGCACAAGCTGCTGATGGATCTGCGCAAGTGTGAGCTGAAGGACGATGGCCTGCGGGAGCAGTTCTACCAAAAGGTGATCTCCGGCATCAATTTTGATGACAGCTACCTGATCCTGCTTGGTTGTGACAGCTACGATGTGCCCTTTAAGAGTAAGGATGATGAGATCCAGCAGGATGCATCCGGTGAGGTGTATACATATATCCTGTGCGCTGTGTGCCCTGTGAAACTGAGCAAGCCGAATCTTCAATATGTTGCCGAGGAAAAGGAATTCCACGACAGCGGTGCCCAGAATGTGGCATCTGCTCCGGAGCTGGGCTTTCTGTTCCCGGCCTTTGATAATCGGGCGACAAACATCTATAACGCCCTGTATTATACCCGCAGCGCTAAGGTCAGCTACGAGAGTTTTACAGACGTCATTTTTAACACCGGTATCCCCAAACCTGCGGAGGAACAGAAAAAGTCCTTTGAGGCGCTGCTGGGCGCTACCCTAAAGGATTCCTGCAGCCTTGAGGTGGTCCAGACTGTCCACGAGCAACTGAGCCAGTGCATTGATATGCACAAGGAAAGCAAGGTGGCAGAGCCGCTGCTGATCTCCAAGGAGCAGGTTAAGACAGCACTGAATATGTGCGGAGTGCCGGAGACCAATGTGGCAAAATTCAGCGTGGAATATGATGAGGTCTTCGGTGCGGAAGCATTGCTGCATCCTAAGAATATCATCGATCATAAGCATTTTGAGATACAGACACCGGATGTCTCCATCAAGGTCAATCCCGAGCGCAGTGATCTCATTGAGACCCGGATCATCGGCGGTGTGAAATATATCCTGATCTGCGCTGATGAGAATGTGGAGGTCAACGGTGTGCCCATCCATATTGCGGATGGTGAGCTTGCAGGCGTATAAGTTAAGTCCCATCGGCCAGCCGATGGGACTTAACTGTTATTTTGCCATGTTTACCAGGATCTGCACACACTGTTCAATGCCCAGGGTTCCTGTGTTGAGGCAGATGTCGTAATTTTGTGCCTGGCCCCAGGATCTGCCGGTGTAGTGCTGATAATTCACCCGGCGGCGCTTATCCTTTTCCTGCAAACGAGCTTCGGGACTCTTTTCAGATTCACCGTAAAGGCGTACGATACGGTCAGCACGATAATCCATATCTGCGTGAATGTATGCGTGCAGGACATCGGGACGGTCCTTGAGGATATAGTCAGCGTTCCGGCCAACGATAACACAAGGACCCTTTTCAGCCAGCTGCAGGATCACGCTGCACTGAATGTTCCACAGGAAGTCTGCAGTAGACAAACCGTTCATCACACCGGGGACACCCTGGGGAGCAAAGGCGTAAGAAAGGATACTTCTACCGGGAGAATGTTCCCCGTGCTCCTCAACAAATTTGGGAGCAAAGCCGGACTCCAGTGCGACCTGTTCCACAAGCTCCTTGTCATAAAAAGGGATACCAAGCTGCTCAGCCACCATACGACCAATGGTACGGCCACCGCTGCCAAATTCACGGCTGATGGTAATGATTTTCTTCTCCATACAGAACCCTCCTTTAATACACATTGATTGGATGGTTCTATTATATCTGCCGGAAAAGAAAATGTCAAATAGAAAGCCAGTCACATAATATGCTCTTCTGCACAGTTGTCCAGGACCCGTACACCCATCTCGTTTCGGTCTGCTACAGGGAAGAGGGCGATGCTTTCCTCGTCGAAATTGGGGCAGATTCGTTTCTGGGGATTTAAACGCAGATCGTTCGTTTCGGCCTTTTTCATAAAATCACCTCGTTGACAGTATGCCGCTAAAATAGAAAAACATTACACAGACCGACAAGCAAAACCGTTGCCTAGCCGGTCAAAATGTGATATAATTTTAAAATCTTAGGACTAAGGAGAATGCTATGAATTCAGTGATCGAGACCCTTGCTCTGGAGCTGGGACAGAAGCAGGAGTATGTTGAAAATGTTGTGACCCTGCTGGATGAGGGAAATACAATACCTTTTATTGCCCGCTACCGTAAGGAGCTGCACGGCAGTATGGATGATACCACCTTGCGTAATCTGGAAACACGGCTGCAATATCTTCGGAATCTGGAGGAGCGTAAAGCTGAGGTCTGTAACGCTATCGAAAATCAAGGTAAGCTGACGGAAGAACTGTCCGCAGCTATCAATGCAGCGGCGACCCTTGCGGAAGTGGAGGATCTGTACCGTCCTTACAAGCAGAAACGCCGTACCCGTGCGACTGTTGCCAAAGAAAAAGGTCTGGAACCCCTTGCTCTGGCTATTTTCGCTCAGGACGGACAGGATCCTGCGGTTCTGGCGCAGGATTATATCGATCCGGAAAAGGGTGTGGAAACCCTTGAAGAGGCTCTGTCGGGTGCGTCCGATATTATTGCGGAGATGATCTCCGATGATCCGGAGATCCGTAAAGCATTGCGTGAAAAGATGGAGCGGCAGGCCATCGTGTCCGTTCAGGCAACCGACCCGGAAACAGACAGCGTTTACAGACTTTATTACAGCTTCTCTATGCCGGTTTCCCGGCTGCTGAACCACCAGATTCTAGCCATTAACCGTGGTGAGAAGGAAGGCTTTCTCAAGGTAAAGGCGGCACTGCCCGGGCTGGAAGGACAGGCCCTTGTCTGCCGTAAGGCACTCAAGCCTACAATGGTGGTTTCTGCCTTTGTTCGTGCTGCTGCAGAGGACGCTTTCACACGCTTGATCGAGCCCAGTGTTGAAAGAGAGTTGCGCAATACCCTGACAGATAGAGCAGGGGAGTCTGCAATTGCCAACTTTGCCTTGAATCTGAAGCCGCTTTTAATGCAGCGTCCTGTGAAGGGCTTTGTCACCATGGGTCTTGACCCCGGATACCGCAACGGTTGTAAAGTGGCTGTCGTGGACGGAACTGGCCGTGTTCTCGATACAAATGTGGTATATCCTACTTTCTCTCAACGCAAGAAAGAGGAAGCCATTGAGATTCTCTCCCGGATGATCCGCAAGCATTCCGTCAAGCATATTGCTATCGGTAATGGTACAGCCTCCCGGGAAACGGAAGCAATGACTGTGGAGATGCTTCGCAATCTTCCCGGTGTCAGCTATATGATCGTCAACGAAGCGGGTGCTTCTGTATATTCCGCATCCAAGCTGGCAGCAGAAGAATTCCCGGATTTTGATGTGAACCTTCGTAGTGCAGTATCGATAGCAAGACGGCTTCAGGATCCCCTGGCTGAGCTTGTGAAGATCGATCCCAAGGCCATCGGTGTTGGACAGTACCAGCACGATTGTCCCCAGAAGCGGCTGGACGAGGCTCTGGGCGGCGTTGTTGAGGACTGTGTCAATGCCGTGGGCGTGGATGTGAACACTGCTTCTGCAAGCCTTCTGCAGCAGGTTTCCGGTCTGAACGGTACTACTGCGAAGAATATCGTCATCTACCGTGAGGAGAACGGACCCTTCACGGCGAGAAACCAGCTGAAAAAGGTTTCCAAGCTTGGACCGAAAGCTTACCAGCAGTGTGCAGGATTCCTCCGTGTCCCGGAGAGTAAGGAGATTCTTGACAATACCGGCGTCCACCCGGAATCCTATGATGCCGCAAAGATGCTGCTAACCCTCTGCGGCTACGATAAAACCGATATTGCAGCAGGTAAGCTTTCTGAGCTTTCCCAGAGAATGGAGGAGTTTGGTGCAGAAAAGGCCGCACAGGCGTGTGGCGTTGGTGTACCAACCCTTCTGGATGTAGTGAAGGAACTGATGAAGCCCGGCCGTGATCCCCGTGATGACCTGCCAGCGCCTATTCTGCGTACCGATGTCCTGGAAATGAAGGATCTGAAACCCGGTATGGTGCTCAGCGGCACTGTCCGCAATGTTATCGATTTTGGTGTGTTCGTGGATATCGGTGTCCATCAGGATGGACTGGTCCATATTTCCCAGGTCTGTAACCGTAAGCTTCGCCATCCCAGCGAAGTGGTCAAGGTTGGAGATGTGGTCAAGGTCAGTGTTCTGGATGTAGATGAAAAACGCAAGCGCATCAGCCTGACCATGAAAAATATTCCTAAGGAAGCATAAAAAATATCCGCCCGATGGGCGGATATTTTTTAGCAGTCAAATCACACTACCAGGAAGAACTTGATGAGGAACAGAGCGCTGATGATATAAGTCAGCACGGAAACTTCCTTGAACTTACCGGAGAAGACCTTGATAAAGGTATAGGAGATCAGGCCCAAACCAATAGCATGACCGATGGAGCCGGAAACGGGCATACCGATCAGCATAATGGCAACGGGAACAAACTGATCCATATCGCCGAAGTCCACATTCTTAAGACCCTGCAGCATCAGAATACCTACATAGATCAATGCGGCGGAGGTAGCAGCAGGGGGGATGATAGCGGCGATGGGAGCGATAAAGATACAAGCCAGGAACAGTACGCCGGTGGTCAGTGCGGTCAAGCCGGTTCTGCCGCCTGCCTCAACACCGGAGGCGGATTCTACGAAAGTAGTAACGGTAGAAGTACCGGTGCAAGCGCCTACGACCGTACCCACAGCGTCGGACAGCAGAGCCTCACGCATGTTGGGCATATTGCCCTCTTCGTCCACCATACCGGCACGGGAAGCAGTGCCCACCAGAGTGCCGATGGTATCAAACATATCGATAATGCAGAAGGTGACGATCAGAGTGATAACAGTAAACCAGCCTATTTCCACCAAGCCCTGCCAGTTGAACTTGAACAGGGTAGTTTCTGCCATATCCTTGAAGGGAGGCAGGAAGGAAGCGGTTGCCAAAGCAGCAAAGGGGTTGGTTCCGAGGAAGATCCACTGACCTGCCCAGGAGATCACAGATGCTACCAGCATACCGTAAAGCACAGCACCCTTAACGCCTTTCTTAGCCAACACGATAATAACAAACAGACCAATAAACATAGTGGCCACAGTCAGCAGCATTGCTGCATAGCCGCTGCCCATAGCGCCCTGTGCGACACTGGGAGTAAGTGCGCCGAAGAAGTCACGCATTGCAAAGAAAGGACCGCCAGTCTCGGAATAAACACCGGCGTTGGAACCCAGGCCGATATTCATCAGCATCAGTCCGATGGCGGGAGCGATACCAAGCCGTACACCCAGAGGAATGGATTCCACGATCTTCTCACGAATATTGAAGATGGAAAGGATAATAAAGACGATACCTTCAACCAGAATGATGATCAGACCCGCCTGGAAGGATTCCAGATAAGTCATACCGGTCAAACCAACGATATTGCCGACGACAACAGCAAAGAAACTGTTCAGACCCATACCGGGAGCCATTGCAAAAGGTTTATTAGCCAGAAATGCCATGCAGAACATACCGACTGCGGAGGCAATACAGGTGGCAAGGAACACGCCGTTCCACAGGGCAGAGCCGGTATCAAAGTTTGTCAGAAGGTTGGGATTCAGAGCGATGATGTAGGCCATGGTCATAAAGGTTGTCAGACCGGCGATCAGCTCTGTGCGGACAGTGGTGCCATTTTGTTTCAGCTTAAACAGCTTTTCCATAGGGCGCATTTCTCCTTTAGTTGATATTGAATGCCGCAGTGCGGAATTACAAAATCAGTATAACATAACAAATCAGATTATTCCAGAATTTTCTTTTAGAAATCACAATATTTTGTAAACCCCTGACAATTGCACACAATCTATTGACAATTAAAAAGATATGTGTATACTATATAAAGAAACCAAATAAACCTGTGAAGCTTTTCAGGAAAGCGGCGTCTGCCCACCGAAGGATTAACAGTCTCAGGTATTGCTTATAATAGCAAAAAGACTGAAAAGCGGAGGACTCTCTGGAGAACACATTGAGTTGTGTGCCGAAGGTGCAAGGCGAAAGCCGAATCTCTCAGGCAAACGGACGGAGATGCTTGAAACAAGCTGTATTTCCTGTGTTTGGGCGGTCCTCGTTTTGGACTGCCTTTTTTGTTTGGTAAATTATTAGAAAGAAGGAATTTCCTATGTACGGCAAACCTATTGATTCTATTGGATTTATTGAGAGCTTTGACCCCGAGATCAGCGCAATGATGGGTCGGGAGCTGGGGCGTCAGCAGGACGGCCTGGAGCTGATCGCTTCTGAGAATTTTGCTTCTCCGGCGGTGATCGCAGCAATGGGTTCTATCTTGACAAACAAGTATGCCGAGGGCTTGCCCGGTAAGCGTTACTATGGTGGTTGCCAGTTTGTGGATGAGATCGAGGCGCTGTGTATCGAGCGGGCAAAGCAGCTGTTTGGTGCCGAATTTGCCAATGTCCAGCCTCACTCCGGTGCTCAGGCTAATATGGCGGTTCAGCTGGCACTGCTGCAGCCTGGCGATACCATGATGGGTATGAGCCTTGCCAACGGCGGACACCTGTCCCACGGCAGCCCCGCCAATATTTCCGGTAAGTATTACAATGTGGTTTCTTATGATGTCAACCATGAGACCGGTCTTATCGATTACGATCAGATTCGTGATATGGCGAAGCAGTGCCAGCCTAAGCTGATTATTGCCGGTGCGTCTGCTTATCCCAGAGCCATCGATTTTAAGATCTTTGCCGACATTGCACACGAAGTCGGTGCTGTGTTTATGGTAGATATGGCACACATTGCCGGTTTGGTCGCAGGCGGTGCCCATATGAATCCCGTGCCTTATGCGGATATTGTTACCACCACTACCCACAAGACCCTCCGTGGTCCTCGTGGCGGCTTGATTATGGGCCGTGAGGAATTTGCCAAGAAGATCAATTCCGCCGTGTTCCCCGGCACTCAAGGCGGTCCTCTGGAGCACGTGATCGCAGCTAAGGCCATCTGCCTAAAGGAAGCTATGAGCGATGACTTCAAGACCTATGCCCAGAACGTGGTTGCCAACGCCAAGGTGATGGCGGACTCCCTGCTGGCTGAGGGATTTGACCTTGTCACCGGCGGCACCGACAATCATCTCATGCTGGCTGACCTGCGTCCTATGAACATCACAGGTAAGGAACTGCAGACCCGCTGCGACGCTAACCACATCACCCTCAATAAGAACGCTATCCCCGGCGACCCCGAGAAGCCCTCCATCACCAGCGGCGTGCGTATCGGCACGGCTGCTGTTACCACCCGTGGTTTGGGTGCTGAGGAGATGAAGCAGATCGCCCACTGCATCGGTCTGACCGCCCGTGATTTTGAAGGCTCTGCTGAGGAAGTCAAGGCTACTGTGGCATCTATCTGCGAGAAGTTCCCTCTGTATCGCTAATTAATGAAATCAATTGGGGCCGATGCAAGCATCGGCCCCAAACATATGAGGTGTAATATGTCGATTGAAAAAGTGCGCAGATACTTTGCACAACTCGGTATGGCGGAGCGGGTCCTGGAATTTCCTGTGTCCAGCGCTACAGTCGAATTGGCAGCGGTGGCTGTAGGGTGTGAGCCTGCCCGGATCGCAAAAAGCTTATCCTTCCTTGTGGAGGATAAGCCGATCCTTGTGATTGCGGCAGGTGATACCAAGATCAACAATTCCGCTTATAAAGCGCAGTTTCACGCCAAAGCCAAAATGCTTACACCTGAACAGGTGGTGGAATTGATTGGTCACATCGTTGGCGGTGTGTGCCCCTTTGCGGTGAATCCCGGTGTTGCGGTATATTTGGATGAGTCGCTGAAGCGCTTCGATACGGTATTTCCTGCATGCGGCAGCAGCAACAGTGCCATTGAGCTGACAATTCCGGAATTGGAAAAATACTCCGGCTTTACTGCCTGGGTGGACGTTTGTAAGGGTTGGCGTATGGATGAATAAAAAAACGGAACTGCATTGCAGTTCCGTTTTTTTTTATTTATCGTACCCTGGTGTATACTTCCACACCATCGGAATAGGTCAAGGTTAAGGTGTCGCCTTCCAGTTTATAAATAATGCTATAAGAAGACGGCAGCCCGTTCTCGCCCTCAACAGAGTCAATTATGGAAAGTCTGTTGCTATCAAAAGTGAAGGTGCCATTTCTCAGATCTGTCCACTCGTCATACACATAAGCATTTTGCACGAATTGATCCAGCAATGCCTCAAAGGTGTCAAAGCCATACAGTTCAGCATAGAACAGCTTGAACTCATCCTGATTCATAGAACTCAGATCGTCCTCATACAGATCATCAAGGCTGGCACGACCGTCAAAGAAGGCATCAAACATACCCTCATAGAACTCCCGGACAAGCGCTTTGTTTTCTTCAACAGGCTGTGCTTGACGGATGTTGCCGGCGGTGTCAAACTCAAAGATCCAGGCGTAACGCAAAGAGGTTTTATCAACCAGAGCGATCTCTTCCTCATACAGGTCGATGCTTTCCAACAGGACCATTACCTGCTCTTCGCTGTCCTGCTCGTACATGATCCAGGTTCCGGCGAGGGCGGCATACTTTTCTTCAGTGCTCTCGCAGGCACACAGCAGGGTAGCGGCCAGCAGCACACTCAGCAGAAACGCTAAAATTTTCGTAGTCTTGTTCATTTGTTTCTCCTATGTATTTGGTTTGTGTTCGCAATTAATTATATCATTCCTGCAGTTTGTGTCAAGATACGAGTGCAAAAGTAGTTATTTATGCCTAAAATCTGTATGACATAATGTAAATGCCAATAATTGAAATCAGCTTTACGGTTTGCTATAATACTGTTAGACAAACTTGAATTTGGAGGGGGCGTGTTACATGAAAAAGTATATTGTAGCAGTATTAGTATTTTTGCTGTTGTTAGCGTTAGCATCCTGTGCCAAAGAAAATGTCGTTTTAGGCGATTCCCAAACATATGAAATAACATCCGATATTCACTCTTTGTATATTCAAATAAATGCCGCCGATTTCAAAATTGAACACGGAGATGAATTCTCGGTAGAAAGTAATTTGAAATACTTGTCTGTATCCGAAAAAGACGGTGTTTTGACAATCACCGATGAAGCCAAAAGCGGTAGTAACTATTCAAATGCGGTTTTAACACTTAGTGTACCCAACGGTATCGTATTCGATGATGTGGACATTACGACTGGGGCGGCGAAATTGACGGCGGATGCCTTGTCCGCAAGCTCGCTGGAATTAAAGCTCGGTGCAGGAGATGTGCGATTTGAGAGCCTTCATGCTTCTTCAGCTGCCGATATTAAAGGCGGTGCGGGACAAATTACCATTTCGAGCGGTACGCTCAATAACCTGACGCTTGCCATGGGAGTAGGTGAACTGAATTTCAGCGGTGCTTTGCTTGGAAATAGTGATTTGAAGTTTGGTGTTGGAGAATCTAATTTATCGCTGATTGGCAGCAAAGATGACTACAATGTAGATATTAAAAAAGGTCTTGGAAGCATTTCTGTTGATGGAAAGAATGTATCCGATTACGGTATCAGCGGAAACGGCCAAAGTCATATTCATATTGAAGGTGGCATTGGGGCTATCCATATTGTATTCCAAGAAGACTAACATCATTAGGACAGTAGTTTTCTGTTACTTTTCAAAAGTAACATCAGCCTTATTAGGCTGATATTCAGACGGCTACACATTCAACATACTTGGTACCGGGACCCTCCCAGCGAGTAACAGTCCACCTGACTGTTACATCTAGATTTTTCAAATCCCTGGCTCCACCAATAAAAATTGCCGCCCGGTTGGGCGGCGTTTTTATTGCGAAAGAGCGACCAAAAGTAGCGTAAGTATGGGTAAGAAAGACTAAAAGTAGTGTGTTCTACTGGGTCTTTCTTAAAAAATACGGCCCGCAAAGATCGCATTCGTGAGTTTTAATATATGTCCAAGAATAATCTTTAGCAACGACATAAAACTCTGTCATATTCTCGTCGATTTTTTCTGCAGTGTCATATTGAGGAGAGAGTTTGTCCGTTACACCGCCGTTATTATACATATCACAGAAGATGCATTCGGTTTTCATAGCATCA
>JAFSFK010000066.1 GCA_017435245.1 Oscillospiraceae bacterium
CAAGGGTATGCAGGACAAGCAGATGGAAGTTCTGGAAGCCATCAAGATGTTCTCCGACAAGGGTCTGAAGTCCACCGGTGGCCTGTCCAACAACTCCAACGGCGCTCCCAAGCACGTCCGTCCCATCATGGACGCAACTCTGATCGCAATGTGCATGATGCAGGGTCTGACCTCCGCTATCGTCAACCCCAACGACCTGCGCCTGATGGAGACCATCAAGTCCTGCGACATCTTCAAGAACAACGTCCTGTACTCCGACTCCTACCTGGAGATCTGATTTTAGGATACATTCTTAATTATCCCCGCACTTAAGGCTGGGAGGGTAACTCCCTCCCAGCCTCTTTGCTTTTTGGGAAAAAGCCTTCTCCCTCGGGAGAAGGTGGCAGCCCAAAGGGCTGACGGATGTGGGGACAGTAGGCGGTAACGAATTTGCCGAAAGATTAATGTGGAGATGTTAGAGCTAACTGCACCCCACATCAGTCAAAAATCAAAGATTTTTGACAGCTTCTCCCCAAGGAGAAGCCTTTTGCCCGGAGAATAATAATGGATAAAATTAAGAATCCAAAGCGAACCAAAAACGCCAGAAATCTTCGCAAAATATGACCAAAGAAGAACGCCATCTTTGGTATGATTTTCTTAAGGACTATCCTGTGATGGTCCATCGACAGAAGACCATCGGCTCGTACATTGTTGATTTTAATATTGCAGAAACAAAATTGGTCATTGAGTTGGATGGTTCTCAGCATTATGACGAAGAAGGCAGTCATGCAGACCAATTACGAGATGCTTATCTGAAAAATCTGGGACTGACAGTCCTGCGTATCCCCAACAATGAGGTGAATCAAAACTTCCGGGGTGTATGTGAATACATAGATATACTCGTGAAAGATCGTACAAAATAATTGATTTAATCTGCCGGATGATTTCCCTCGGGAGAAGGTATTGACTACGTATATTCAGCCTATTTGGGCTTTATATAAAACTTTTTGAATGAAATTAGGAGGAAACGATTATGAGCGTATTGACCGATCTGATCTATGGCGGCTCTAATGCCGTTGCGGGGCTGACTGAGGGCGCAGTGAACGATGCCATTGCCAAGTATGGTGCTGACAAGACGATTGCCTTCCCCGATACCGCCTATTTCTTCCCCACTATTTATGCCGCCACCGGTGTAAAGGTCAAGACCCTGGGCGATCTGGTTCCCTGCGTTGGTGTGCTGAAAAGCCTGATCACCAATCAGGAGGATCTGGGCCAGGCGCTGAACGCCGGTCTGGCCACCGCTGTGGGTGCTGAAATCCTGGAAGGCCTTAAGTGGGTGGACAATGCCAACCCCTATGAAAACGAATCCGGCATTGGCTTTGTGCCCGATCCCATCATCCGCAGTTTGGGTGTTCCTCTGGTTACCGGCGATATCCCCGGTGTGGCTGTGGTTCTAGGCAAGGCCGAGAATCCCGAGGATGTTGTGAAAGTTGTTAAGGACTACCAGTCCAAGGGTATTATGACCTTTATGGTGGGCGATGTCATCGAGCAGGTGGCAGAAGGCGGCGTGAAGATGGGCCTTGAGTTCCGTGTGATCCCTCTGGGTCACGATGTCACTTCCGTCATCCACGTGGTCACCGTTGCTGTCCGTGCGGCGCTGATCTTCGGTAATGTCCAGCCCGGCGATCTGGGCGGCCTGCTTACTTACACCAAGGAGCGTGTTCCCGCATTCGTCAACACCTTAGGTGCGATCGATGCCGTGGTGGTTTCTGCCGGTGCAGGTGCCATCGCTCTGGGCTTCCCCGTGGTGGTGGACATCGACCTGGGCGAGAATCAGGTTCCCGGCGCTCTGGAGTCCGTTTGTGACCACAATGACACCGTTAAGAAGTCTCTGGAGCTGCGCTCCATTAAGATCAAGGTGAAGGAGCTGCCCATCCCGGTTGCCTTTGCCGCTGCTTTCGAGGGTGAGATCATCCGTAAGGCAGATATGCACAACGAGATGTGGTCCTCCAAGAACCCCACCG
>JAFSFK010000067.1 GCA_017435245.1 Oscillospiraceae bacterium
AAAGTTGAAAGTTGAAAATTGTGGTATTTTCCTTCGGAAAATAATTTAAAACGTCGGCGTAGCCGACACAATCATTTTCAATTTTCCATTTTCCATTTTCAATTATTATCGAGCGTCAGCTCGATAAACCGGAATTTATCCTGCAATTTTGCGCCCCATCGGAAAGATGGGGCGCAGATTTTTACTTCTTATTTAATTCGATACAAGTAGCAGAATACAGATACTTCCGCTCCAGGGTCCGCTCCACGCCAGTCTCGTCCAGCTGTGCAGCACTGAGAACCGTACCGTCATCCAGAATATACTCAGCCGCCATATCGCAGACAGGATATACCGTCACTGCGTTCTGCCGGAATTCCCGGGTGAAGATCTGGATCTTGATCTTTTTAAACTCCGGATCATTGTACTGCAACACCGTGACGAAAGCATTATCCGCCAAGATGTGGCACTCCGACTCGTTCCAGAACTCCCGTTCTTCCTTGAACTGCCGGATCACCTCTGCCAGTCCCTCCAGCACTTCATCGGTAAGCATAGTCAGGTCACAGCTGATACCAATGGGGCCGCCCAGCATAGCAGCGTGAACATAAGGTGCGGTAGTACGCTGGATGTGCAGCCAGGTGCCGTCACCGGTGATGATCCGGTCCTCGGTACCGCCCTTGGCGCAGGGGCCGAAATCCTTCAGGCTCTGAATGGTGATCCAGGTGGTCAGTGCCCGGTTGGGCATCCGCTTGACCATAGACTTGTAAATATCCATCTGCCGGTGCAGGTTCTGCTGATCGGAGATCCAGTAGCTGTCAAACCAGGGAAGTGTTGCCGGTGCCACCCGCATACCACCGCTGGCGCAGCCCTCTAAGTAAATGCCGGGGAACGCCTCCTTCACCTGGCGGATGAATTCGCCGTAGCCTTCAAAGTAGGGCAAAAATGCCTTGCCCCGGATATCAAAGGTACAAGTGGCGTTGAAGTCAAATTTAATGTACTCGATGCCGTATTTACGCACATTTTCCGCCACGCAATCGAAAGCGAACTGCCGTGCTTCAGGATTAGCAAAGTCCAAAAAAGCCCGGTCTGCCTCCACCAGATAGTATTCGGGGTGGGCGTTGTAGGCCTTGGACGTAAGGCTTGCCCGCTCGATCTCAAACCATAGGCCGAACTTCATCCCGTTGGCTCTGACCAGATCGGCAAACTCTGCCATCCGGCCTGCCATACCCGCTTCCCGGTATTCCGTCCAATCGCCCACACTGGAGTGCCACTTGAAGGGAATACCGAACCAACCGGCATCAATGACAAAGTACTCCATCCCCAGCCGCTTTGCCAGCGGCACCTGCTGGGAAAGCAGCTCATAGCTGATCTCATCGAATTTGCTCATCCAGCTATTATAGATCACCGGCAGCGATTTGGTCGCCAGCGTATCGTTGCAGTAACGGTGGAGCTTCCAGGCATCCATATCCGTGTGATTACGGAAGGAGTAGCACAGCAGCTTAGGCAGGCAGAATGCCTCACCGGGAGCAAGGATGATGCTGAAATTATCACTTGCCACGCCGGCTTCCACTGTAACGGTCTTCATCTGACCGTTCTGGCACATATCTTTCCGGGCACGGATAGTCCACAGGCAGTTTTCAAAAATGTGGAAGGCCACACCCCGCCCACCGGCGGTATTGCGCAAGGCCAGGAAAGGTGCGTTTTCAAAATTGCACCGCAGCTCCTTGCCGTGAACAGCGATCTCCGTGACCAGCTTCTGCCAGCCGTCCTGACCCTCCCAGTTGTTCTCGTTGTACTGGGTGTAAACCTCAAATTCGCCGGAGTTGAACACAAACTTGCTCAGTGCGGTGCGAATGGTGATGGGGTGGTCAGATATATTCTTC
>JAFSFK010000068.1 GCA_017435245.1 Oscillospiraceae bacterium
GACTGAGGGATTTGCAGCAATGGGCATCAGTATACGATACTTTTCGGCGAATTCGTACAGTATCCCCCCGACCCGGCTGTCGCCGGGCCACCCCCCTTTAGGCAAGGGGGGCGTTGGATTGTACGCCTAACCTTCTGCTCGCCAAACCGGAATTTGAAAGGATGGACCGTATGTATCAGATATTATTCATCGACCTGGATGATACCATTCTGGATTTTAAGAAGGCTGAAAATGTTGCGCTGCGCAAGACCCTGGAGGAATTCGGACTGACACCCACCGAGGAGGTCTGCAGCCGGTATTCCGTCATCAACCAGCTCCACTGGGAAAGGCTGGAGCGTAAGGAGATCACCCGGGAGCAGGTTCTTTTGGGACGCTTTGCCATGCTCTTTGATGAGTACGGGATCCCCGGGGATTCTGCGGTGGTTGCCCGGCGGTATACGGAAAATTTGGGGATCGGTCACTATTTTCTGCCCGGTGCGGAGGATGCTGTGAAGCGTTTATCCAAAAAATACCGTCTGTTTCTTACCAGCAACGGCACCACCCACGTGCAGAAAAGCCGGCTGAAAAGTGCGGATATTGAGCAATATTTTGAAAATGTATTTATCTCCCAGCAGATCGGTGTCAACAAGCCGGATAAGGGGTTCTTTGACGGATGCTTTTCTAAGATCCCGGATTTTGATCCCCAAAAGGCAATGATCGTGGGGGACAGCCTGACATCGGATATTCTGGGAGGCATCAACGCCGGGATCTCCACCTGCTGGGTCAATTCCAAGGGCAAAAAAGCCCGGGCAGATATCTGCCCGGACTATGAGATCGAAAGCCTTGATAAGTTGGAAGCACTGCTGGAAAGTCTGTAATTACAGCCGAACCTCCACCGGTTTGCCGATTTCCATCGTGCTTTCTGTAACGGAGCAATCCATTGCCAGCACCTGAACGCCTGCTGCCGCTGCAGCCCGCAGGGCATTGCCGAAGTCCGGATCGGTGACATCGTTGGGATGCAGATAGCGGACATCCGCCATCTGGATCACGAACAGTACATATGTGCCATAGCCTTCCCGGGCAAGCCGGGTCAGCTCCTGCAAATGCCTTGCACCCCGCACGGTGGGAGCATCGGGGAAGGCGCATACACCGTCGGTTTCCAGGGTCACGCCCTTGACCTCCAGGAAACACTGCCTGCCCTCCTTTTGGAAGGAAAAATCAAAACGGGAATTGCCGAAGGTGGTCTCCGGGCGCAGATGGGAGATCTTGCCCAGACCGCCCTGTGTCAGCCATTCCTGCGCAGCCTTATTGGGAGCTTGGGAATCCATATTGATGAGCCGCTGTCCCTTTCGTACGGTGACGAGATCGTATTGGGTCTTGCGGTTGGGATTATCCGAATGCTGGCACCAGACCTGTGCTCCGGCGGGGAGAAGCTCCCGGCAGCGACCGGTGTTTTTAACGTGGCAGATCTCCTCCTTGCCGGCGATCTCGATGTGGGCAATGAAACGGTTGGGCCGCCGCAAAAAGATCCCCGGCACCATATTTTCGTAACGCATATTCATCCCTCCTGTGGGATTACAATAGCAAATTTTCAAGGAATTTACAACGATAAATTCCGGTTTATCGAGTAATCAATGTAGGGCGGGGCCTTGGTCCCGCCGCCCGAATTCCCGCATATTTAACGGCGGCAGCAAGCCGCCGCCCTACACTGGCGTATGGAATTCGGCTCGATAAACCGGAATTTGATGGAGAAAAACAATGATCGCCAATTATCACACCCATACCCCTCGGTGCACCCATGCTGAGGGTACCGAAGAAGAATATGTGATTGCCGGGATCGAAAGGGGCCTGAAGCTCCTGGGTTTTGCCGATCACGCACCCTATCCCTTTGCAGGCGGCTGCTATTCCCATATCCGTATGCGTCCTGAGGAGCTTAAGGGTTATGCTCAATCGGTACTGGATCTGCGGCAGAAGTATGCAGGGCAAGTGCAGATGCCTTTGGGCGTTGAGATCGAGTATTTCCCTCAGTTCTGGGATGAGCAGTTATCAATGCTCCGGGATGCTGGAGTGGAGTACCTGCTGTTGGGTCAGCATTGGTCGGATTACTGCGAGGGCGGCTTTTATAACGGCAGACCTACCGATGGGGAAGACCTGCTGGCAGCGTATTGTCACAGCGTCCGGCAGGCGATGCAGACCGGCGTGTTGACCTACATTGCCCACCCGGATCTATTAAACTTTGTGGGCGATGAAAAGGTATACGAGCGCCATATGAGAGCACTGTGCCGGGAAGCCAAGGGCTGCGGTATCCCTCTGGAGATCAACCTGCTTGGGATCCGTTCCGGCAGACATTACCCAAACCGTCGGTTTTGGGAACTGGCAGCGGAGGAAGCCTGTAAAGTGGTTTTGGGTTGCGATGCCCATACACCCCAGGGGCTGCTGGATATTGCACCGGAGAAGCTGGCGCTGGATCTGGTCCGGGAATTGGGCCTGGAATTGGTTGAAACAGTACCGCTGCAAAGTTTTTAAAGGTTAAAACAGATAAAAGTATTGACATTTGGCGTAAGTGTGGTATAATTTTATCCGTTCCACACGGAGGCTTAGCTCAGCTGGTTAGAGCGCATGCTTCACACGCATGAGGTCACAGGTTCGAGTCCCGTAGTCTCCACCAAACAAAATCCCCACCCGTCCGGGTGGGGATTTTTGTTTGGTGTTGACCGGGACTCGAATGATCTAAATTGCGATATGCCGGTGACATATCGCTGCCACCAGTTCAAAAACTGGTGGCTACAATTATTTCTGCCCATATGGGCAGAAATGCAAACGAGTCCCGTAGTCTCCACCAAACCCTTGAAAACCAATGGTTTTCAAGGGTTTTTACTTTTTTCTTCTAAAAGTTAGATCGCATGCCTAAACGCACATTTTTATGAAAGGCATGCGATTGAAATTATGGCTAAAAAAATCACTATGAATGTCAATGGATGGAAATGCTCTTTATAAGGCCGAGTGGTTCTGATACTGAAAATTTCGATTGCCCATCCCCATTACGGGGAGGGGCTTGCTGTATACACACAGCGCAATGGCAGATCGTTCCCTTTGGATGTGAATACTTAAATTCCGATTTGTCGAGCTGTTACGCACCGCACCCAAAGGCTCCCCTGTGTAAGGGGAGCTGTCAAAAATCTGTGATTTT
Source organism: Oscillospiraceae bacterium (assembly GCA_017435245.1). Lineage (GTDB taxonomy): Bacteria > Bacillota > Clostridia > Oscillospirales > Oscillospiraceae > Faecousia. The sequence goes on from JAFSFK010000068.1 coordinate 3,170, forward strand.
TGACTGAGGGGTTGTTCTGAAAATGTAGCAATCACGCACGTTTTTCGTGACTATAC
>JAFSFK010000004.1 GCA_017435245.1 Oscillospiraceae bacterium
AGGCTGGTAAGGATGAGTACCGTCTGGACAAGACCAACATCATCCACTGCCCCATCGGCAAAGTTTCCTTCGGTGCTGAGAAGCTGGGCGAGAACATGGATACTCAGATTAAGGCTGTTGTGAAGGCTAAGCCCGCAGCTGCCAAGGGTCAGTATATCCGTTCCTGCACCGTGGTTTCCACTATGGGCCCCGGCGTCAAGGTCAACACCACCAAGTACGGCAACTAATTGTTAAGCTTAACCCCGGAAGCATTCGCTTCCGGGGTTTTACTTTTAGGAAAGGACCAGCTTATCGTCCACCTCGTCGGAGCCGCTGGCCTGGCTGAACAGGTTCAAAAGCTGCTCAACCGTGAGATTTTTCTTTTCTTCACCACTGACATCTACCACGATCCGACCGTCATACATCATAATCAAGCGGTTACCGTGCTCAATGGCATCACGCATATTGTGGGTGATCATCAGGGTAGTCAGATTATTGGCTGCCACAATCTTCTCTGTTGCCTCCAACACCTTATCCGCAGTCTTTGGGTCAAGAGCGGCGGTATGTTCGTCCAGCAAAAGAAGCTTGGGTTTCTGCAAGGTGGCCATCAGCAGGGTCAGCGCCTGCCGCTGTCCGCCGGAAAGCAAGCCAACCTTCGCAGTCATTCTGTCCTCAAGCCCCAGCTCCAGGATCTTCAGCTGTTCCCTATAAAACTCCCGCTCTTTGTTGGAAATGCCGGTACGCAGAGTTCTGGGCTTTCCCCGCCGGGCAGCAAGGGCCATATTTTCCTCGATCTGCATGGTAGCCGCAGTACCCATCATAGGATCCTGGAACACACGGCCAATAAACTTGGCACGCTTATATTCCGGCAGGTGGGTAACATCTACACCGTCAATGTAGATATTGCCGGAATCCACACCGTACACGCCGGCAACGGAGTTCAGCATCGTACTTTTACCGGCACCATTACCGCCAATGACAGTAACAAAATCACCGGGATTCAGCTCCAAATTCAAGCCATTGAGAGCCACTTTTTCATTGACTGTGCCCGGGTTAAAGACTTTACGAATATTCTCAATTTTAAGCATGACCGGCCTCCTTCTTCCCCTTCTGGAGATTGGGCATAATGTTGGGAACCGCAAGGAACACAGCAACGATTACCGCAGAGATCAGCTTCAGATAATTGGAGTTGATATCCAGCAGGCTGATAACTGCCTGGATGACTACATAGTAGATCACCGAACCCAGGCTTACCGCCAACAGCTTGAGCGCAAAATTGCGGAAGATCTTTCCGAAAGTCACCTGTCCGATAATGATGGCGGCCAAACCGATAACAATAGCGCCACGGCCCATATTGATATCGGCGAAGCTCTGGAACTGCGCCAACAGCGCTCCGGAAAGTGCCACAAGGCCATTGGAGATCATAAGGCCCAGCACCTTGTTGAAGTTGGTGTTGATGCCCTGGGCACGGGCCATATTGCCGTTGGCACCGGTGGCACGGATGGAGCATCCCAGTTCCGTTCCAAAAAACCAGTACAGCACAGCGATGATCGCAACCGTAAACAGGCCAACCGAGAACAGCGGATGCTGCCAGAAGGGGCGCAAGCCCTTGGATACATCCTGCAGATAACGCAGAGATACCAGCATATCGTAATTATTTACATTCAATGCCTGATTTGCCTTCATCCCCATGATCGCCAGATTGATAGACCACAATCCAAGCTGGGTCAAAATACCGGACAAGATTGCAGGGATCTTAAGGGTGGTATGCAGAATACCGGTCACAAAACCGGCGACCATACCCGCCAGAAGCGCCACAAGCATAGCAACCCATACGTTGTGTCCGCCAATGAGCATCATTGCGCAGACCGCACCACCGGTGCAGAAGGAGCCGTCAACAGTCAAATCAGAAATCTCCAGCACCTTATAAGTAATATACAGGCCAATGGCCATGATACCCCAGATCAAGCCCTGTGCCAGCGCACCGGGCAGAGCATTGATAAGGCTCGTCATAGTATTTCCTCCAATTTACGAATTGGGCGAGATGGTTACCCCACCTCGCCCATTATTTTATGGGATGGTATATTATCCTTCGATAGCCACGTAGCCTTCCAGAGGCTCCAGACCCAATGCCTCACAAGCGGCAGCATTGTACTTCTTGGTAAAGTTGTCTGCATAAGCAACAGCCATTGTGGAGATATCCGCCTCGCCCTTGAGGATCTGAGCAGCCATCTTGCCGGTCTTAACACCCAGATCATAATAACTGATGGACAGAGTCGCAACACCACATCCGGCACAAATACCCTCTTCGCCGGCGATTACAGGGACACCGGCTGCGCTGCAGACATCATTCACAATGCCGGTAGCTGCAGCAACGGTATTATCCGTGGGAACATAGATCACGTCGGATTCTGCGGCAGCCTTCTGGGTAACCGCCTGCATATCATTGGAATCGGAGAAGGGATACTGGGTGCAAGTATAACCAAGTTTCTCCAGTTCTGCCTGAACCGTATCTACCTGGTACTGGGAGTTCGCTTCAGCAGCACAATACAGCAGACCAACCGTAGATGCATCGGGGAACCATTCCTTAACCATAGCTGCCTGCTCGGTCAGAGGCGCCAGATCGGAAGTGCCGGAAACATTGCCGCCAACTGTACCGGAAAAATCATTAATATCCAAAGCCACGCCGTATTCGGTAACAGAGGTACCCAGAACAGGGATATCCGTTGTGGCAGCAACCGCAGCCTGCAGCGCAGGTGTTGCGTTTGCCATAATCAGGTCCACATCATCTGCAACAAAAGCGTTTACAATGGGAGCACAGGTAGCAGTATCACCGCCGCCGATCTGAACATCGATCTCAACGTTTTCTGCACCCAGTTCCTCAGTCAGCGCATCCACAAAGCCCTGTGTAGCAGCATCCAGCGCAACGTGGGGTGTTAGCTGGCACACGCCAACCACAAACTTACCGTCATCCTTTTCACCCTGACAGGCGGTCATGGATACCAACATCAGAACAACCAAAACAATCGCAATCAGCTTTTTCATTTTCATTCTCTCCTTACCTGTACCGATTTGGTACTTGATTCTCATACTATACCACTTTAGCATCCGCCTGTCAACGATTTTTCCGCCGTATGCGGACATTTATTTTTCACACAAATACATCCCCGTTTTCAAAAAATCTGTTCAAAATGTAAAAATATAAATAATGCATAATTTTTTTCAAAAAAAGTGTTGACAATCAGAGTATTATCCTTTATAATACACGAGTTGCCAAAGACAGCAGGTGCGTATGCATAAGTCCTGCCGAGGTGCGCCGATATGATTTTGTGCGTGTCTTTCTGTCTGTTGGCAGGAAGACATTTATTTTTTTCGGAGGTGAAACACACATGCCCAACGCAAAGGTTCTTGAGAGCAAGAAGGCAGTGGTCGAAGCTCTGGCCGGCAAGATCAAGGAAGCTACTTCCGTTGTTTTCGTCGACTACAAGGGTATCACCGTTGCTCAGGACACCGCTCTGCGTAACCAGTTCCGTGAAGCCGGCGTGGAGTACTCCGTTGTTAAGAACACTCTGACTCGTTTCGCTGCTAAGAATGCAGGCTACGACTTCGATGAGGTCCTCAACGGCACTACCGCTATGGCAAGCACCACCGGCGATCCCATCGCTCCCGCTCGTATCGTCTGCGAGTTCGCTAAGAAGAACAAGCTCCCCCTGTCTATCAAGGGCGGTATCGTGGAAGGCTCTGTCCTGTCCGTTGCCGAACTGAATGGCTTTGGCGAGCTGCCCAGCAAGAATGCTCTGGTTGCATCCGTCCTGGGTACCTTCCTGGCACCTATCTCCAGCCTGGCTTTCGTCCTGGATCAGGTTCGTATCCAGAAGGAAGGCGGCGCTCCTGCTGCAGAAGCTGCAGAGTAATCTGTTCGTAAATCAACAACTATCTACAATCAATATTTAGGAGGATTATTACAATGGCTAGTGAAAAGATCACTGCTCTCGTAGAGGAAGTTAAGGGCCTGACCGTTCTGGAGCTGTCCGAGCTGGTTCACA
>JAFSFK010000069.1 GCA_017435245.1 Oscillospiraceae bacterium
ACGAATTCGCCGAAAAGTATCGTATACTGATGCCCATTGCTGCAAATCCCTCAGTCAAAAATCATAGATTTTTGACAGCTCCCTTTAGGCAAGGGAGCCTTTGGTGGAGCATCGCAACAGCTCGATAAATTGGAATTTATGATACAAAAAAAGGCTGCTCTGGGCAGCCTTTTATATATGGAATGATTTTGGAATTACAGCTTGACCTGATAGACCTCGGCTTCCCAAGGCAGCCAATTGTCCCTGCGCTCCAGAGAGGGTGCAGTTTCCTCCCGGTTGGTCAGCAGCCGCTCCCAGGTAAAGCCTTCCAGCTCTGCGGGGATCTGTACAGGTACCGTCTCATCGGAGAAGTTACACACCACCAGCAATGTCTGCCGTGCGCACTTACGCAGGTACATTACCATCTGGGGATGGTCCATCAGCAGGAACTTGAAGTCACCGTCGATGATGGCGGGATTGGTCTTACGCATTGCGATGAGCTTCTTATAGAACTCGAAAATAGAGTCCTTGGAGGCACGGTCGGCGGCGTAGTTGATCTCGGTATAACGGGGGTTGACCTTGATCCAGGGCTTACCGGTGGTAAAGCCTGCGTTTTCGCTGTCGTCCCACTGGTAGGGGGTACGGGCGTTGTCACGGCTGGTGGGACGCAGACGGCTCAATGCCACCTCGGGATCCTCGCCGGCCTCCACAGCGGTGTAGTACTTGCCCACGGTGTAACGCTCATCGTAATCGTCGATGGTGTCAAAGTGGACGTTGGTCATACCGATCTCCTCGCCCTGGTAGACGAAGGGCGTACCGGGCATCGTATGGATGAGGGTCGCCAGCAGCTTGGCACTGGGAACACGGTACTGCTGGTCGTTGCCGAAGCGGGAGACCTGTCGGGCGCTGTCGTGGTTGGTGAGGAACTGGGTGATCCAGGCATTGTGCTGCATCAGATCGATCCAGCGCTGCTGGGTCTGCTTATACTCATTGACAGTGATGATGTTGGGGTTCTTGCCGATCTCGAAATGGAAGAGCATATCGATCTCGTTATTGCCCTGGGAGATATAATCCAGAGCGCCATCAGAGGACAGGTTGCCGCACTCGCCAACGGTCATACAGTCATACTTGGACCAGACCTCCTTGTTGATGGTACGCAGCAGCTCGTGGATGCCGGGGACATTGGTACAGATGGCACGGTCCACAACATAGCCGTAGATACCCACAGGAGGTGCGGGAGGCATCTTGGAGTCGGGAAGACCGGCAGGCTTCTTCAGACGGTTGATGGCGTCCAGACGGAAGCCGTCCACGCCCAGATCCAGCCACCAGGTCATCATCTTATACATCTCCTGGCGCAGAGGCTCATACTCCCAGTTCACATCGGGCATCTTCACAGAATAGTTGTGCAGGTAGTACTCGCCGGTAGTTTCGTCAAACTGCCAGGCGGAGCCACGGCCCTCGTAGAAGTAGTTGCCCCAGTTGTTGGGCTCCTTGCCGTTTTCCTTGGGTGCACGCCATACGTAGTAGTCACGGTAGGGATTATCCTTGGACTTACGGGATTCCTGGAACCACTTATGCTGGTCGGAGGTGTGGTTCAGGACCAGGTCCATCACCACCCGGATGCCCATAGCATGGGCCTTGTCCAGCAGCTCCTTGAACTGCTCCATGGTGCCAAAAGAAGGCTCGATATCCTGATAATCGGAAATATCGTAGCCGTTGTCCACCTGGGGGGATTTATAAATGGGGTTGAACCAGATACAGTTGATGCCCAGCTCCTTGAGCATAGGCAGCTTGGAGATGACACCACCCAGGTCACCGATGCCGTCGCCGTTGGTATCGCAGAAGCTCTTGCAGTAGATCTGATAGACTACCGCTTCCTGCCACCATCTTTTTTCCATATCCTGCACTCCTTATTTGCATAAATTGACAAATATATCTTATAAAAATTTTTATCAGAAAACAAGTACCTTTCTTAAGCGAAGATTCACCATATTTAAGAAAAAAGTCCCTGTGACCATACACAGGGACAGTTATTCTTCGAGTTCCGGATTATCGCTCTGCCGAGCGAAT
>JAFSFK010000070.1 GCA_017435245.1 Oscillospiraceae bacterium
AAGGTCATCATCGAGACCTGCCTGCTCACCGAGGCCGAAAAGATCGCCCTGTGCGGCTGCGTCACCAATGCCAAGGCAGACTACATCAAGACCTCCACCGGCTTCTCTACCGCAGGTGCAACCTTTGCGGATGTGGCACTGTTCAAAAAGCACGTCGGCCCGGATGTGAAGATCAAGGCCGCAGGCGGCATTTCCAGTCTGGCCGATGCGGAAGAATTCATCCGCCTGGGCGCAGACCGTCTGGGCACCTCCCGTATTGTGAAAATTGCGAAGGAAAAAGATTTTGCAAAAGAGTGAAGATAGGAGAGTGAAGCGTTAAGATGATGAAATCTTCACTCTCCACTCCCCACTTTTCACTCTATCTTAAAGGAGGTAACATTATGCTATCCACTCCCACCCCGCATATCAGCGCCGCCCCCGGAGATTTCGGCAAGACTGTTCTGATGCCCGGCGACCCTCTGCGCTCTAAATTCATTGCGGAAAACTTTCTGGAAAATCCCGTCCTGGTGAACAATGTCCGGGGCGTTCACGGCTACACCGGCTACTATAAGGGCGTGAAGGTATCGGTGATGGCATCCGGTATGGGTATGCCTGCCATCGGCATCTACTCCCACGAGCTTTTTAACGGCTACGGTGTGGAAAACATTATCCGGGTAGGCTCTGCCGGCGCTATTCAGGAGCATATCCATTTGTATGATATCGTGCTGGCGCAGGGTGCCTGCACCGACTCCAATTTCGCCCATCAGTTCCATCTGCCCGGCACCTTTGCTCCCATCGCAAGCTATGAGCTGCTGAGCAAGGCGGTGGCTGCCTGTGAAGAACACGGTGCTGCCTACCATGTGGGCAATGTCAACTCCTCCGATGTGTTCTACGGCGACCACGAGGGCGTTCCCGAAGGCCTTGACAGTGTGTACGCCCTGAAGAAAATGGGCGTGATGGCGCTGGAAATGGAGGCCGCCGCCCTGTATATGAACGCCGCCCGGTACGGCAAGCGCGCCCTGTGCATCTGCACCATCTCCGACCATGTCCTCACCGGTGAGCTGACCTCCTCCGACGAGCGCCAGAACGCCTTCACCACCATGATGAAGGTGGCACTGGATGTGGCTGTTGCTATGGAAAGTGAAGAGTAAAAAGTGGAGAGTGGAGATAGGGGATCTTCACGCTTCACTCTCCAATCTGCAATCTGCGGAGGGATGTATATGAAACGAATCTTTCTCATTGTTCTGGATTCCTTTGGGATCGGAGCGTTGCCGGATGCGGCGGATTTCGGGGATACCGGGGCGAACACCCTGGCCTCCTGCGCTGCATCAGATAAATTGCATATCCCCAACCTGACCGCAGCCGGTCTGGGCAATATCGACGGTGTCACCTGCATTCCTAAAACAGATACTCCCACAGGTGCTTACGGCCGGATGGCTGAGCGCTCCCGGGGCAAGGATACCACCATCGGTCACTGGGAGCTGGCAGGCATCATATCGGATGATCCGCTGCCCACCTATCCTCAGGGTTTCCCCGAAGAGGTGCTGAAACCCTTCCGGGAACAGACGGGCAGAGGGATCCTTGCCAACGCCCCCTGGTCGGGTACGGAAGTAATTGAAAAATACGGCGCAGAGCATATGAAAACCGGCGATCTCATCGTCTACACCTCTGCCGACTCGGTGTTCCAGATCGCTGCCCACGAGGATGTTGTACCCCCAGAGCAGCTTTACAAATACTGCCGCATTGCCCGGAAAATCTTGCAGGGCAAGCACGGGGTAGGGCGGGTCATCGCCAGACCCTTTATCGGTACGCCTGGCAATTTCAAGCGTACCGCCAACCGCCACGACTTTTCCCTGGAGCCTCCGGCGCAGACACTTCCGGATGCGGTAAAGGCATCCGGCAAGGACTGCATCGGTGTGGGTAAAATTCACGACATCTTTGCCGGCAGAGGACTGACGGAGTATGTCTACAACAAGTCCAACGCAGACGGACTGGCGCACACTACCCATTTTGCCGCACAGGATTTTGAAGGATTGTGCTTTGTGAATCTGGTGGATTTTGATATGGTCTACGGTCACCGCCGGGACATTGACGGCTATGCCGCCGCATTATCGGAATTTGACCGCTGGCTGGGAGATTTCCTGCCCACCTTAGGGGATGAGGATGTGCTGTTCATCACCGCCGACCACGGCTGCGACCCCGGCTACACCGCCACCACCGACCACACCCGGGAGTATGTTCCGGTACTGGTGCTGGGCAAGGGAGTAAAACCCGGAAACCTTGGAACCCGGCAGACCTTTGCCGACCTGGCAGCTACCGTGGCAGACTTGCTGGATGTTGACCTTGACACCCCCGGAAAAAGCTTTGCAAAAGAAATACTATAAATTCCGGTTTATCGAGCAGAAGGTTAGGCGTACAATCCAAAGCCTTCTCCTTGGGGAGAAGGTGGCTGCCCGAAGGGCAGACGGATGTGGGGCGTATGGATTTTGCATTGGTGCCGTATACTGATGCCGATTGTACTGCACCCCCACATCAGTCAAAAATCAAATAGATTTTTGACAGCTTCTCCCCAGGGAGAAGCCTTTGGGTGCGGAGCATAACTGCTCGATAAATCGGAATTTGAAACATATAAGGGAGGAAATGATGGAAGCTAAAAAATTGATTGAACTTGCCAAGAAGGCTATGGAAAAAGCCTATGCCCCTTATTCCGGCTATCAGGTCGGTGCGGCGCTGTTGTGCGCTGACGGCAGTGTGTATTGCGGCTGCAACATTGAAAATTCCGCCTTTTCTCCCACGGTCTGCGCTGAGCGCAGCGCCTTTTTCAAGGCAGTCTACGACGGACACCGGAAATTCACCGCCATCGCCGTCTGCGGCGGCAAGGACGGGAAGATCAGCGGCATTTTCCCGCCCTGCGGCGTATGCCGGCAGGTGATGCGGGAGTTCTGCAAGGACGATTTTATCATCTATCTGGCAGGCCCGGAGGATAGCTTCCAGACCTACACCCTTGCCCAACTCCTGCCTGTGAGCTTTTCTCTGTAAATTCCAGTTTATCGAGCTGACGCTCGATAATAATTGAAAATGGAAAATGGAAAATTGAAAATGATTGTGTCGGCTACGCCGACGTTTTAAATTATTTTCCGAAGGAAAATACTACAATTTTCAACTTTCAACTTTCAATTTTCAATTTTCAATTCGCTCGTCAGAGCGTTAAACCGGAATTTGAAGTGCATAAAAAATATCCACCTCGGTGAGGTGGATATTTTTGTTTAATTTCGCCTTAGTGCCTCGATGGGGTTCATGTTGGCGGCTTTCACAGCCGGCAGCAATCCGAAGATCACGCCGATTGCTGTGGAGAACACCACAGCGATCAAAATGGCTGGCACGCTGATGGATACGGGGATCTGCATCATATTGGAGATCAGCTCCGCAAGGCCCACGCCGCTGGCCACGCCGATGATGCCGCCCAGGCTGGTGAGCACTGCCGCTTCCGTGAGAAACTGCAGACGGATCCGGCGTTTTTTTGCGCCGATGGCCTTTTTAAGGCCGATCTCGCTGGTACGCTCGGTGACGGACACCAGCATAATGTTCATAACGCCGATGCCGCCCACCAGCAGGGAAATGCTGGCGATCCAGACTAACTGGGTGTTGGTGGACTGGGACATACTCTGCAGCTGCTGGGCCTGCTCCAGCATATCCTGGCTGCGGTAGTCAAAGGTGGACTCCGTGTCAGCGATCTGCTTGGCGGTCAGCAGGTCTGCCGCCTCTTTGCCCACGGTGGTCATCACGTCGGTGTTGGTCACCTGAATGGCCACGCTCTGGGGCTCATCGAAGGAATAGACGCTGGGCCACACCGCACTTGGCAGGTAGATGGCACCTGCGGAGGTGTCGGCGTAGAGCCAGTATTCATTGTAGCTGTTGATGGTGGGAGCGAACTCCTCGCTCAGAGCCACCACACCCACCACGGTGAACACCTCACCCTTCATTTCCAGGGATCTTCCGATGGGATCCTCCCCGCCGAAGAGGGTGGAAATGGTGTTGCCGTCCACCAGCGCCACCTTGCGGAAGCTCTCCAGATCCTCCCGGGTGAAGCCCCGGCCGGACTTTACCTGGTAGCCGTAGACATTCAGGAAATTTTCGTCGATGCCGTAGACCTCGCCGTTGAACTGATTATTTTGATAGTAGACCTGGTCCACATACTGCCGGGCGGTGTACAGGCTGACCTTTTCTACGCCCCGGATCTGTTCCAGTTCCTTACGGGTGTCTTCGGTGATGACCCGCACACCCTGGGGGATACCCTCCCAGGTCATATCGTAGGGGTAGCCGTCCTTGTTCAGCTGGACAGTGACCACATTATTGCCGGCACCGATGAGGTTTTCCTTGATCTGCTCGTTGGTGCCCTCGATGGTGGACACGATGGTGATGATGGCGGCGATGCCGATGATGATGCCAAGCATGGTCAGCACCGAGCGGAGCTTATGGCTCCAAATGCCCTGGAAGGCAAGTCGGATATTTTCGATCATAACTTACCTCCTTAGTATTCATACAGGACCGACAGGTCGCTTTCCTCGGTGGGAGCGCCCTCTTTGACGGTCTTGCCGTAGGGGAATGCGATGAAGTCCTCAGCGGTGAGTCCCTCCAAGATCTGGGTGTAGCTGCCCCAGAGGGATTTTCCCGTGGTGACATAGCGTTTTTCCAGAAGACCGTCCTCGCCCCGGACGTAGACAAAGCTTCTGCCGTTTTCCGTGCGCAGGAAGGGGTTTTCCAGATATACCCCCTGCTGGGCTGCTGCCACGGAGTACATCACGCTGACGTAGCTGCCCTCCTGGAGGTCGGCGCTGCCGTCCACAAAGACGGTGAAGGGGTAGTAGGAGCTGTTGGGATTGCCCACGCCGCTGAAATAGTCACTGGAGGCGGGGAAATCCCCCACGGATTCGATGGTGCCGGTGTAGGTCATGCCGGTATTCCAGTCGTTGACGGTGACCTCCTGACCCAGCTGGAGATTGGCTCTGTCCAGCTCACCGATGGAGCCCTCCACATAGAAGCCACCGCCGCCGGAGACCTTCAGGAAGGGCTGACCGTTCAGCTTTGCCTCTTCTTCCGTCAGGGAAGCAATGACGGTGCCGTCGATGCTGGCATAGACATTGCCGTCGGAGACCTCGGTCTGCTTGATCTTGTAATCCGCCTCTGCCACCTTCACCTGGAACTCCAGGTCCCGGATGGCCTTTTCCTGCTGGGAGCGCATCTGGGCGATCTCCTGAGCGGTGTAGCCGCTGCCGATATCGGGCGTGTTTTCCTCCGGCTCTTCCTTTTGGGCCAGGGTATGATCCCGGAATCCGGCGGCATCATAGAATCGGAAGCTGTAACCGCCGGTGGCCGGTTGGAAGGTCACCTCCAGACCCTGCCACAGCTGCGTGGCGCCCAGGGACATATCGTTCTGGGTCACTTTCAGCACCACATAGAACCGGTTGGGGTCGGCAGGCACCACAGGCTCGGCAGGCTCCGTGGCCTCCGGCTCGGTGGGAGTTTCCAAGCTTGCGGCATCCGCAGGGAGCGTAGGCGGCTCAGTGACAGGTGGCTCGGTAGGTGCCTCGGTGGGAGCTTCCGTAGGCGGCTCAGTAACAGGCGGTTCGGTAGGTGCCTCGGTAGGTGCCTCCGTAGGAGCTTCCGTAGGCTCCGGCACAGTAGGTTCTGTGGGGGCGTTTTTCGCCCGATATTGGGTAGAAGCGTCGAAAAGAGCAGCAAACAGGGCGTTGTCCATTTGGGTGTCGCCCTTCAGCCAGCAGACCAGGGCCAATTCCTGAGTGCTGCCGTCAAAGGCGGTCTGGGTGGAGATGAGATAGGGACCGGTGAGGGCAGTGCCTTGATTTTCCTCTTCCTCCGGCTTCTCGGAGGGGATGACCATGGGCTTCATATTTTTAATGTCCCGAAGCTGGTCGTAAGCATCCTCCAGCTCCAGCTTCAGCTTTTCCACCTTCAGCCGTTCCCGTTCCAGCGCAATGTCGGAAAGGGTGGTGTCAAAGGTCATTAGCAGGTCGCCCTTTTTCACCGTATCCCCGTCCTTGACGAAGACCTCAGTAACGGTCTGGGTGGAGGAGAGGAACACCGTCTGGATCCGGTCGGTGGTCACGGGGCCGTAGCTTTCCAGATTGTCGCCCCAGTACTCCGTCATACCCACATAGTTAAACATAAATACCGGCACTGCGTCACCGCCGCCACGGCCCAGAAAATACCAGCCGCAGCCGCCACCGATGGCAAGCACCAGCACCAGCGCAATGACGGTGATCAGAATTTTCCGTTTTTTATTCTTCATCGGTGCTGCCTCCTTCCCCGGTACGCAGCCGGCCGTCCAGAATGTGATAGACCTTGTCGGCGCATTGGGCGATGCCCGGCTCGTGGGTGATCATCAGGATGGTCATACCCTCCTGACTCAGCTGCCGGAAAATATCCATTATTTGTTTGCCGGAGGCAGTATCCAGAGCACCGGTAGGCTCGTCCGCCAGCAAAAGGGCGGGCTTGGTGACCATTGCCCGGGCGATGGCCACCCGCTGGCACTGACCGCCGGAGAGCTGGTTGGGAAGGAACGTCATCCGCTCCTCCAGACCCACAGCCCGCAGGGCTTCTTCGGCTCTGGCTTTGCGCTCCTTCAGGGGTACACCGGCGTACAGAAGGGGCAGTGCCACATTGTCCACAGCGGTCATTTTGGGCAGCAGATGGAAATTCTGGAACACAAAGCCGATGTAGCGGTTGCGGATATCCGCCAGGGCATCGTCGGAGAGATCCTTTAGATCTTTTCCGTCTAAAACATAGCTGCCGGAGGTAGGCACATCCAGACAGCCGATGAGGTTCATCAGGGTGGTTTTGCCGCTGCCGGAGGGACCCATAATGGCGATATAATCCCCCTGCTCCACGGATAAATTGATGTTTTTCAGCACCCGCACCGGCTCAGCACCCTGCTGATAATCCTTGCAGATGTCGGTTAAAGTAACGATGGCCATTATCCTGCCCCCTCTTCCGCCACGGCATCCTCTGCCACGGCCTCACGGGAAACAGGGGCACCCTCCCGGCAGAGTTCGGGATCGGGGAAGGCGATGTAATCGCTTTCCGTCAGGCCCTCCAGGATCTGGACAGTGCCCATCATCATATCATATTCGCCCAATGCCACGCTCTGCATTTTCAGCTTGCCCCGGCTTTCCTTCCAGACGTAGGGACTGCCGTTGTCGTCATAGGCGATGAATGCGTCGCTGATGGCAAGGCCCTGACTTTCCCCGGAGATTTCCGGCTGGATGTACACGTGCTGACCCAGCATCAGACCGTCGATGCTCTCCAGCTCCACGTAGAAGGGGTACTTGCTGGAGCTGGTCATCTCGTCGCTTTCCATACCGTAATACATATCGTACTGGTTGCCCTGCTGGGGATTTTCATAGTCGATAAGGGAAATGGTGCCGGTCCAGACAGAGTCGTCCGTCCGGGAGAGGATCTGCACCCGGCTGCCCTCCATCAGGGCACCCCGCTGCAGCTCACCGATGGTGCCCTTGACCCGGTAGGAGCCTGCCTGGCGGATGGTGATGTAGGCGGTGGGGTTGCCGTAGTTGTCGGTGCCGTTTTCGCTGATGGACTGGATGCGGCCGGCGATGGGGGAGACCACCGATGCGTTTTCCAGCAGGGTCTTAGCCTGCTCCACCTCAGTTTGCTTGGCGGCAAGATTCAGTTCCGCTTCCTTCAGATCCAGCTGGGTGGTCTGGATCTGGACGGTGTACTCCAGCTTGTCGGAGGAGCGGTTCCGCTCCGCCTCCAGATCAATGATCTGCTGCTTGTAATTTTCGATGGTAGCCTTCAGCTGTTCCAGCTCCAGATTCTTCCGGTCCAGAGAAAGCTGCAGCTGGTCGGTGTCGTAGCTGAACAGCTCCTGCCCGGCCTGCACATCCTCTCCCTCTTTTACGAACAGGGTGTGCACAGCCTTGTCCTCGTCCTTAAAAATTTCAGTGACATTCTCCGCCACCACCAGACCTGCGAACCGGTCGCCGGGAGCGATGCCGCCCATACCGGAAAGGGAAGCAACGCTCTGCACGTATACCGCATTTTCACTGCTTGCACAGCCTGCCAGCAGCATTACCGCCAGAACCAGCGCAAAAAACCTAAATTTTTTCATGATCCACGCCTCCGCTGAGTATAATTTTCTGTGTTCTATGATAGGGGAAAACCCTATATAAGTCAACAAAAAGGGCTTTAAGCTTTCTTTAAGTTTTTGCAGGAAACCCTGCATCGGATTATACAATCCGTGAAACCAGATTCCTTATATAAATTCCGGTTTAGCGAGTAATCAATGTAGGGCGGGGCCTTGGTCCCGCCGCCCAATAATTTAGACATAAATTATTGGGATTTCCGAAGGAAATAGCCAATGATCACCTGCGGTGATATGATTTTGTTTTACAAAATCATCGGCGGCAGCAAGCCGCCGCCCTACACTGGCGTATGGAATTCAGCTCGCCAAACCGGAATTTGAAGATATACCGATACCGAGCATAGCCTTTTCGATGATCGCCGCACCGTGCACGCATTGCCAGCCGGGGCATCCCGGCCGATAAACCGGAATTTGAAGATATACCGATACCGAGCATAGCCTTTTTGATGATCGCCGCACCGTGCACGTATTGCCTGCCGGGGCATCCCGGCCGATAAACCGGAATTTGCCGCATTGACATTGGCGGCGGGGGCATCTATAATAACCATCGTTATGAAAGGAAAGGAGGAGCCAATATGAAGATCCAGCTGTCGGAGCATTTTACCTACGGAAAACTCCTCCGGTTCACCCTGCCGTCCATCGTGATGATGCTGTTTACCTCCATCTACGGTGTGGTGGACGGTATTTTTGTGTCCAATTTTGCCGGTAAGACTCCCTTCGCCGCCATTAACCTGATCATGCCCTATATTATGATCTTCGGTACGGTTGGCTTTATGGTGGGCACCGGCGGTACGGCGCTGATCGCCAAGACCCTGGGGATGGGGGACAAGAAGAAGGCCAACGAGATCTTCTCTATGCTCACCTATGTGTGTATCGGCTGCGGCGTGGTGCTGTCGGCCATATCTCTGGTGTTTCTGCGTCCGGCGGCTGTTTTGCTGGGAGCGGAAGGTGCGATCCTGGAAGATTGCGTCACCTACGGCAACATCGTCCTGCCTGCCTCCACGGCGTACATCCTGCAGTTTGCCTTCCAGAGCTTCTGCGTCACGGCGGAAAAACCCAATCTGTCCCTTTTCATGACGGTGATATCCGGCGTGTGCAATATCATCCTGGATGCTTTGTTCGTGGCAGTTTTCCGCTGGGGACTGGAGGGTGCGGCGGCAGCCACAGCCATTGCCCAGTTTTTGGGTGCGGTGATCCCCATCGTGTACTTTGCCCGTCCCAATAAAAGCCTTCTGCGGCTGGGGAAATGCCCCTTTGACGGCAAGGCATTGCTGCGTACCTGTACCAATGGCTCCTCGGAGCTGATGAGCAACCTGTCTATGAGCCTGGTGGGGATGCTCTACAATGTGCAGCTGATGCACTACGCCGGAGAGGACGGCGTTGCCGCCTATGGCGTGATTATGTATGTGAACCTGTTTTTCCTGTCGGTGTTCATCGGCTTTTCCATCGGCTCAGCACCTCTGATCGGCTTTAACCACGGTGCGGACAACCGCAGGGAATTAAAGAGCCTGTTCAGAAAGAGCCTTTTGATCCTGACCGTTTGCTCCGTGGCGATGCTGGTTTCTTCGGAGCTGCTGGCACGGCCTCTGTCCGGGATCTTCGTCAGCTACGACAGACAGCTGATGGATATGACAGCCCGGGGCTTTATGATCTACAGCCTGTCCTTTTTGCTGTGCGGCTTCAATATTTTCGGCAGCTCTATGTTCACGGCGCTGAACAACGGTCTCGTTTCGGCGGTGATCTCCTTTGTCCGGACGCTGATCTGCCAGATCGCAGCGGTTTTGATCCTGCCCGTATTCTGGGGACTGGATGGCATCTGGGCGGCCATTGTGGCGGCGGAGCTGGCGGCGCTTATCCTGACGGTGGTGTGCTTTGTGATCTTCCGGAAGCGCTACCATTATGCATCGTGAAATTTGTGTAAAATAGTGCAGAAAACTATATACAAATAAGGGAAATGTGATATAATACTCTCAGATAAAAATGGGAGGAATTGGAAATGTCACGTACGAGCATTGTCCACCGGCAGCTGTGCCGGGAATGCATCAACGTTCAGACCGGAGCCCGGCTGATCCCCCGGGATTGTAGATACTGGCATTATCCTGCCCCCTGCAGCTGCTGTGGAGAAATCCGTCATATCGTCACCGGTGTGACTCTCACAGGACGGTGGAAGCTGTTTCGGAGCAGATTAATGGAATAAACCCGGCGGAGCATATGCTCCGCCGTTTTTATGCGCTAAAATTCCGGTTTATCGAGCAGTACGACGCTCCACCAAAGGCCCCCTTGTGTAAAGGGGGCTGTCGAAAATCTTTGATTTTCGACTGGGGGATTGTCAAAATCCGTTAGATTACAACCCCTCCGTCTGAAATCACAGATTTCAGACACCTCCCCTTA
>JAFSFK010000071.1 GCA_017435245.1 Oscillospiraceae bacterium
AAATCTTTGATTTTTGACTGATGTGGGGTTGCAATATAATTGGCATCAGTATACGGCACCAATGCGCATCCGTAACGCCCCACATCCGTCACGCCTACGGCGTGCCACCTTCTCCCGAGGGAGAAGGCTTTGGATTGTACGTCTAACCTTCTGCTCGATAAACCGGAATTTATTTACTAACTAATTTTCTGCCGATTGCTTTTTCAAAGTTGTCGCAGAGGATCATCTGCTTCTGCTCGTCGGTAAGGTCACTGAGCAGCACCCGGCCGATGAGGATCCGGGGATCGTTGAAGGTCTGGTCGGTGCTGAAAATAAACCGGTCCAGCGGTGCCAGCTTTACCAGCTCCTCCAGCCAGATCCTGGAATACAAAGATCCGTTGAGATCCAGATACACATTTTCATATGCATTGGCAAGCTCCACAGAATCCATACAGCCCCGGTAAGTGCCGCCCATATGGCACAGCTGCAGCTTCAGCTCCGGGAACCGCTCCAACGCCTGCTTGAAATCAGCGGGATTGTTGTGGGAGGATTCGGTCTGCCAGGTATGGCAGGATACCAAAATATCGTGCTCCAGGCAATACTCGTAGAGTTTATCGTAGTCCTTGCCTGCGATGGTAGTGCCGGTCTCCCGGGGGTGGATCTTCACACCCACGAAGGCAGGATCACTGCGGATCCCCTCCATCTGGGCAATGCACTGGTCGTGGTAGTGGGGATGGTAGAAATACTGCATATACACATAGCCGGGAAACTGCCGGGTAAACTCCAGCATCCGCTCATTACCGGCAAGCACATTGCCATAAAGGGCCTTCAGGCTGCTGGCAACAATGGCATCCACCCCAACTTTCTTGCTCAGCCGCAGGCTTTCCGCCACCGGCAGGGTACGGATATACAAGCCACCCTGCTCTCCCTCACCCAGATGGGCGTGGGCATCTAAGATCCGCAGATTTTCCGGGATCACACCGGCAAGAACACTTTCCTTGATATTCATCATACTCTGTCCTCCACCAGTCGTTCAAAGTTTCCGTGGGCGATCAGTTCCTTCTGCTCCCGGGAAAGCTCACAGTACAGCAGCTGGAACATCTTATCGTAAGGCTCTTTTTCCGGCACATAGGTGCCGAACAGGAATTTATCCGCACCCAGGATTTCCACCATATTCTCGATACCAAAGTACTCGATGGTGTTGCTGGTATCGAAGTAGACATTGGGGAAGTATTTGGCGAACTGGACGTACTGGCGGTTGAGCCACTGGTCGGTGTTGGTGATCACAAGGCGCAGGTCGGGGTACTTTTCCTTCACCGCCGCAGCATCGTTCAGATCCAGCTCCTGCAAGGACACCAGCACCGGTGTCCTGGTTTCGCACAAAACAGGCAGCATCCAATCATACAGCCAGGTGTGCAGCGGTGCGGCATATTTCTTTGGATGGATGCGGAACAACGCTTTTTCCTTTTCGATTGCATTTAAAAGCTGCTCCCGGGAGAAGGTCTCCTCCGCATACACCGGAGGCATCAGCCGGTAGACCGGATACTCCGCCCCCTGGGATGCGGCAGCGTAGGCACGGGTCACATCGTTGGCATCCGCCGCCTGATCCAGATTGTAGATGGCCCGGGTGACGATGCCGTTGCGCCGGGACATATCCGCCACCTCATCGTGGGTGCAGGCGTACTGCATCGGCCGCCCCAGCACATAGAAATTACTGTTGATATCTTTAAAAACCATACTTCTTTCCCCCTAAATGAGAAACTGTATATTTCAATCGCTTAGCGATGATTTTTCGTAGTTAGATCAAGACACCTCTGAAAGTGCAACGGATGCGCTTTCAGCGGTGCCCAATTAAAAGCGCAAACCCCACCCTCGACGGCAAAGCCGAGGGTGGGGCAGAATTATTTATCCACGAACGTAGTTGAGGATGTCAGTCAGGGACTGCTTGTTGTCATAGGTGGGCCAGTACTCGAAGCCGAAGTACTTGTCGTAGCCGGCGTTGTCAGCAGCAGCGATCACGAAGGGATAGTTGATCTCGCCCTTGTGCAGCTCGTGACGGCCGGGAACGCCTGCGGAGTGGAAGTGACCGATGAAGTCGATGTTCTCAGTGATCTGGTTCACCAGGTTACCCTCCATCAGCTGCATATGGTAGCAATCGTACAGCAGCTTGATGTTGGGGCAGTCAACGGCCTTCATGATCTCAAAGCCAACATAGGAGGAATCCAGGTAGTAGCCCTTGTGGTTGTACAGGGAGTTCAGTGCCTCCAGAACGATGGTCACGCCGTTCTTCTCAGCGATCTCACCGGCACGCTTCAGGTTCTCCAGCAGCAGGATCTTCTCAGCGTCGGTCTTGCACATCACTTCGCCGGACAGGCCGATCATGGTCTTAACGCCCATTTCCTTGGCGTATTCCATGCTAAGTTCCACATTCTCCTTGACGGTCTTCCAGGGGAAGGTCATACGGTAGGTCCAAGCCTTGTTCAGGCAGCAGGCGGCGATGGGGATGCCGGCATCGGAAGAAGCCTTGCCCAGACCTGCGGGGGTCACATCGGGGTTGCTTGCCCAGGGATCCCAGAACTCAACGGCATCACAGCCCAGATCCTTGGCGACCTGGAAACGCTCATAAAAAGGCAGATCCTCAAAAATAGGCTCAATACACAGAGAATACTTCATTGTATTATCATCCTTTCGTTATTTGTGGGCATCCTTTGAAAATTCTTTTTTGATGATTCGGGCGAGAGAATTTGCTCCAAAATAAATTTTGGAAATACCGCAATACTTTGTGTATTACGGTGTTTTCAAAATGCAAGGTTGGGGCAAAGAATCCGACCGAATCGCAAAAGGAGATTTTTTAAAGGTGCCTTGTAAAAATACCGGGCGGAGCAAATCCGCCCGGTGCGGTGTAAAAATTAGGCCAGGACAGCAGCTACCTTGTTGATAGCCTTTGCGATCATATCGCAATCCTCATCGGACATCTGTGCGGGGATGTCCAGGTGGACAACACGGCCCAGGTACTCCAGGGTCTTGGGGTTCATATCCTCAGCATACTCCACCTCGGGTGCCTTCTCCTCGTGGTAGGGGCACTTCCAGGGACAGCAAACCTCAGAAGAAGCCTTCTTCTGAATGACATGCTTCCAGTGAGCGTAGATGTGCCAGTCAGGAATACCGGAGTTGAACACGCCCTTTGCGTCAACGCCCTCAGCCTGCAGAGCATCGCAGAAGGGGCCAACCTTCTCAGCGGAGTCGAGGTAGAACATCAGGCAGATACCGGTGTCACCCTCGGGATCGTTGCAGGGACGAACCTTGATGCCCTTGGTGTCCTTGATCTGGTTGATGATGCGCTTCTGGTGGTCACGCATCAGAGCGTTCAGACCGTCCAGCTTGCGCAGCTGAGCGCACATAACAGCACCGGCCAGCTCGCTCATACGGAAGTTGGAGCCGCAGAACAGCTCGCCCTCGAAGCGCTGCTCAGCGAAACGGTCGGGTCTCCAGCAAGCAGCGGTGTCGTGGTAGGAGCAGCAGCGGTCGTAGATACGAGCGTCCTTGCACAGGATCATGCCGCCTTCACCGGCGGTGATGGTCTTGTGGTACTGGAAGGAGAAGCAGCCACAGTCGCCGAAGGTACCCACGTACTTGCCCTTGTAAGTAGCACCAACAGCCTGAGCGCAGTCCTCGATGACCATCAGGTTGTGCTTCTTAGCGATCTCCATGATGGCATCCATATTACAGGGAACACCACGCATATGAACGGCAACGATCGCCTTGGTAGCGGGGGTGATCTTCTTCTCGATGTCAGCAGGATCGATGGTCAAGGTCTCGTCAACTTCGCAGATAACGGGGATACCCTTGGCAGCAACGATGGAAGCGCAGGATGCGAAGAAGGTGTAGCCGGTAACCAGAACTTCATCTCCGGGGCCAACGCCGCAAGCGACCAGAGAGGAGATCAGAGCACCAGTACAGGAGCTGGTAGCCAGAGCATAGGGAGAACCCATCTTCTCCTTGAATGCATTCTCAAAGGCACGAACCTTGGAAGGCATATTGCTGGGGCCGTAGTAACGGAACAGGTACTTGTTGTCAAGGACCTCCATTACTTCCTTCTTCTCGTCTTCGCCGATTTCCAGACCACCGGGGTACATGGGGTAATTCTTGGTGGTTTTGGCCTTGGGGCCGCCATGGATGGCAAGCTTTTCACTCATGGTTAGTTTCCTCCTAAAATTATTTGTAGTTATTTTTAGGCTGAAGCCCACTGCTCCGCCTTTACTTAACCAGTAAAGTTAGTTTATCACTTCAAAAGCGTAATGTCAAATACTAAACCGTGTTTTAGTCAACTAAAATGCTTTAGTTATCTATTTACCAAAGCCGCATCCCCTTTCGGGATGCGGTTTTGGGGCAAGTACTTATTTCTTTCTCATCTTGGGGATAATATCGAAGGCCACGGAGCCCAGGATCACGATGCCCTTGACGGTCTGCTGCCAGTCGGGAGAAATACCCAGCAGGGACATACCGTTGTTCAGGATACCGATAACCAGACAGCCGATCAGTGCGCCGCCGATGGTACCTGCGCCGCCGGACACAGATGCGCCGCCCACGTAGCAGGCTGCGATGGCGTCCAGCTCAAAGCCGGTACCGGCCTTGGGAGTTGCCACGTTCATACGGGCCGCATACACCAGAGCGGCAATGGCTGCCACGAAGCCCATATTGGTGTAGGCCATAAACATACTCATACGGTCCTTGATACCGCTCAGCGCCGCAGCCTTACGGTTGCCGCCAACAGCATACAGGCTTCTGCCGAAGACCGTGCGGTTGCAGATGAAGCTGTAGATCAAAGAGAATACCAGCAGGATCACCAGCACCGTAGGATAGCCCTTATCCAGGCAGAGCATATAAGACAGCACCAAAATCACTGCGCTGATGATCACGATACGGGCGACCATGCCCCAGGCAGCCTTGACAGGCACACCGTGGGCGATCTTCTGGCGGCGGCCGATGATCTGTACCAGCGCATAGACCACGCAGGCAACAACTGCCAGACCCATTGTGATAATGGGCATCACGCCGGCGGCATTTTCACCCAGAATATCGGTGATGAAGCTGCCTGCGATGGCACGGAAGGTTTCATCGAAGGGGCCGATGGATGCGCCGTCCAGCACCACCTGAGTCAGGCCACGGAATACCAGCTGGCTGGACAGGGTAACGATAAAGGCCGGAATGTCGAAAATAGCGATCCACAGACCGTTCCAGGCACCGATGGCCGCACCGATGGCCAGTGCCACCACCAGAGTGGGCAGCGTGCCCCAGCCCAGGTTCACCTGCAGCACAGCCGCAACAGCGCCTGCAAATGCCACGGAAGAACCCACGGACAGGTCCACGTTACCGGTCAGGATGACCGGCAGCATACCCAGAATCAGAATAACGATGTAAGACTGCTGCAGAATAATATTGGTTATGTTCCGGGGATTCAGTGTCAAGCCACCGGTCAAAATCTGAGATAAGATGACGATTGCGATCAAAACAAAGATCATACTGTAAGAACGCAGCGTCTTTGCCAGATCTGTACGGTTGTTTTTTAATTTACTCATTGCATTATCTCCCCTCTTACACCAGAAGACGCATAATGGCTTCCTGGCTGGCTTCTTCGATGGGCATCTCACCCTTGATCTGTCCATCATTCATAACGTACACCCGGTCGCAAACACCCAGGATCTCCGGCAGCTCCGAAGAGATCACCAGCACGCACTTGCCTGCCATCGCCAGTTCATTGATGATGCAGTAAATGTCGTACTTGGCACCCACGTCGATGCCTCGGGTAGGCTCGTCCAGGATCAGCACCTCCGGCAGGTTGAACATCCACTTGGCAAGGACCACCTTCTGCTGGTTGCCGCCGGACAGATTTCCTGCCTCCTGGAAAATGCTGGAGCATTTCACACCGAACTGCTTTGCGTTCTCGCCGGTCTCCTCGATCTCCTTGTTCAGATCCAGAATGCCCATCTTGGAAATGCGCTTCAGGTTGGACAGAGAAATATTTTTGCTGATGGTCTGACCCAGTACCAGACCGTAGGTCTTTCGGTCCTCGCTGAGATAAGCGATGCCGTTTTTGATGGCGTTGGGTACGCTCTTGGTGTTGATCAGCTTGCCACCCAAGTATACCTCACCGGAGGTATTACTGCCGTAGCTTCTGCCGAACAGGCTCATGGCAAATTCCGTTCTGCCGGCACCCATCAATCCGGACAGGCCAACCACCTCGCCCTTGCGCAGCTGGATGTTTACATCCTTGATGATCTGCCGGGAGGTATCCTCGGGATGATACACGTTCCAGTTGCGTACCTCGTAGTACACCTCGTCAGACGGGGTATGGGACTTGAGGGGATAACGGTTATTCAGCTCACGGCCCACCATATGCCGGATGATGTCGTCCTCGGTGACACTCTTGGCATCTTCAAAGTCCGCAACCGTCTGGCCGTCACGAAGCACGGTAATGGAATCGGCAACATAGACGATCTCATTGAGCTTATGAGAGATGATGATGCAGGTGATACCCTCTGCCTGCAGGGTCTTCAGAAGATCCAGCAGGTTCTTGGAGTCCTTTTCGTTCAGGGCTGCGGTAGGCTCGTCCAAAATCAAAATCCGGCAATTCTTAGCCAGTGCCTTGGCGATCTCCACCAGCTGCTGCTTGCCCACACCCAGCTGATTGATGGGGGTACTGGGGTCTTCGTGCAAGCCCACACGCTCCAGCAGAGGAACTGCCTTGGCGTGGGTCTTGTTCCAGTCAATGGCTCCCATCTTCTTTTGGGGATTGCCGATAAACAGATTCTCGGCAATGGACAGAAGGGGGATCAATGCCAGCTCCTGGTGGATGATAGCGATGCCCGCCTCCTCCGACTGCTTGATGGAATTAAACTGGCAAACCTGTCCGTCCAGAACGATATCTCCAGTATACGTGCCGTGGGGATATACTGCCGACAGCACCTTCATCAGCGTGGATTTTCCTGCACCGTTTTCACCCACAAGTGCCTTGATCTCACCACGCTTTACCTGAAAGCTGACTCTGTCCAGCGCCTTGACACCTGGAAATTCCTTGGTTATTTCCCGCATTTCCAGAATATGATCCTGCATAGGCTGACTTCCTTTCCTTATATTACTAAACCAGATAATCTATTGACTTTTAAAAACTCCACACGACCAAGGTCGTATGGATTTTTTAAGGGTCAATAAAAAGGGCGGTGCCACGGCCCGCAAGGAGCCGGGCACCGCAATATTTAAGTATTAACGATTAGCCGTTGATGTCTTCCTCAGTGAAGAAGCCGACCTCCACCAGGTAATCTACGTTCTCAGCAGTGATTGCGTAGGGGGAGTAGGTCTGTGCGGGAACATCGATCACGCCGTTGTTGTAGGTGCCGGTAGCTTCGGGGACAGTGCCCTCCAGCAGAGAGGTGGTAACGGGAACGATGATCTTAACCAGCTCGTTGGCATCCAGGAATGCAGTCATGGACTGCTTGCCTGCCTTGATCTGCTTAACAGCAGCCAGCTCGGCATCCTGACCGGTGATGACGGGGAAGGGCAGATCGCCGGAGCCGTAGCCAGCGTCTTCCAGAGCGGGAACAACACCGAAGGTCAGGCAGTCAGCTGCTACCAGAACGGCGTCGATCTTCTTGTCGGCGTAGAAGCCGGACAGCAGGTTTTCCATACGGGAACGGGCCTCAGCGGAGTCCCAACCCTTGATAGCGGTGACATCGTACTCAGCCTGGCCGGACTGGATGACCAGCTTGCCCTCGTCGATGTAGGGCTTCAGGATGTTCATTGCACCGTTGTAGAACAGCTGTGCGTTGGGGTCGTCCTGAGAACCGGAGAAGATCTCCATGTTGAAGGGACCTGCCTGGTTAGCCAGATCCAGAGCGTCAGCAATGTACTGACCCTGCAGCTCGCCCATCTTCACCAGGTCGAAGGTGACGTAGTAGTCAACTGCGGAAGTGTTGGTGATCAGACGGTCTTCAGCGATGATCAGGATGCCCTCTTCCTTAGCCTTCTCGCAGGCATCGGTGATAGCAGCGCCGTCAACAGCAACGATGACCATTGCGTCGACGCCCTTGGTGATCATATTCTCGATCTGCATAGCCTGCTTGGAAGCATCGTCCTCAGCATACTCGATCTCGGTCTTGTAACCGGCAGCCTCGTAACCGGCTACCAGACGCTCGCCCTGAATGGACCAGATGGTCTGCTCCTTGGTGGGCATCAGGATACCGATGGTCTTTTCGCCGTCGTCCTTCTTGCCGCCGCAAGCGCACAGCATAGCTGCCAGCATCAGCAGAGCCAGAGCCAAAGCAATGATTTTCTTCATTTTTCAATCCTCCTAATTTTTATTAAACGGTTTATTCCGTCCAATACAGATTCCCGGCTTGGGTAAAGATCGCCCTCCCCGGATGAAAACAGTATACAAAAGCCGCCGGAAATTGTCAATTCTGTTTTAGTATTTTAGTTTTTGCCCCCTTCTTTTTTGGCATATTCACCAAAGAGGTCCGGCAAATCTTGGCAATTTCCCCTATTGACTTTTTGCCGCTAAACCGTTTTACTAAACTTATCCTTATTTTAGTAAAATCCCATAGCTAAGGAAGTGTTGCTATGTCCAATCTGACGATCCGGGATATTGCCCGGATGGCGGGTGTATCCACCACGGCGGTTTCCTTTGTTTTGAATAATCGCAGCGGTGTCAGCGAAGCCACCCGTCAAAAGGTGCAGGAGATCATCCGCCGCACCGGCTTTACCCCCAATGTCCACACCCGCCGGCTGAATCTGGGAAAGAGCTTTACCATCCACGTGGTACTGCGCCAGTACGGTGACAGTCTATTCAACCAGTTTGCCCTTGAGACCCTCAACAGCATTTTTACCGTGTCCAAAAGTCTGGGCTACAGTGTCACCCTCACCTTCGCCGACAGCTCTATGGACTGCACCCAGATCATCGACTCCGTCCGCAACAAAGACTGCGACGGCATCATCCTCAACCAGATCTCCGACCCATCCATCCTCTCCCAGCTGCAGCAGGAGAACATTCCCTTCGTCTGCGTGGATGCCCATATCCCGGCGGATATGAATGTGCCTATGGTGGGCCTTGACTATTACGATGCTGCCTACCAAGCTACCCGGTATCTGTATGAACAGGGGCACACCAGGATCGGCTTCATCGGTCCCACCGCACCGGACGTTTACTACCACAACACCTTTGGCGGTTATGCCGCTGCGTTGAAAGACGCCAACCTCACCTGTGATCCCGCCTGGCTGGCAGAGGTGGCATACACCGAAGAATCCGCTCAGGCGTGCATCGACCGTCTGCTGCAGCTGCCGGAGCTGCCCACCGCCTTCCTGTGCGCCGGTGACGTGTTCTCCGTCAATATCATCCACTACGCCAAGGAGCGTGGTCTGCGGATCCCCGAGGACATCTCCATTATGAGCCTGGATGACCTGCTGGTTTCCCGGTATCTGGATCCCCCTTTAAGCACTATGACCTTTAACAAGGAGCTGCTGGGCGAAAATTCCACCCGGCTGCTGTACCAGATCATCCAGGGGGAGAGCTACGAACCGGTGAACCTCATTAAGACCACCCCCGTGGAGCGAGGTACCGTAAAAAGAATAAAGGAATCATAATCATGAAAAGCGCAAAGAAGGAACTCCTTCGTTCCATCAAATTCATCCTGTTTTCCATCAGCGCAGGCGTGATCCAGGTGGTCAGCTTTACCCTGCTGGAAACCCTGCTGCAGCTGCCCCATTGGCTGAGCTACCTGTGCTCGCTGGTGCTGTCGGTGCTTTGGAATTTCACCTTCAACCGCAAGTTCACCTTCCACTCCGCCGGAAATGTGCCGGTAGCCATGGCGCTGGTTGCCCTGTTCTATCTGGTGTTCACCCCCCTGTCCACCTGGTGGACGGCAGTCCTCACCGGTCCGCAGGTAGGTTGGAACGAATATGTGGTGCTGATCCTGACGATGCTGACCAACTTCGTCACTGAGTACCTCTACCAGAGATTCGTAGTCTTCCGCAAAACTCTGGACACCGCAAAATAAACGATCCCCCGGAACTGCCGTTCCGGGGGATATTCTGTGTGTCAAATTCCGATTTGTCGTTCTGTTCAAAAAGCGCACGATCCAAGCCTTCCCCTTGAGGGGAAGGTGGCACGCCGTAGGCGTGACGGATGAGGTGTACAGTAGAATGTTACGAATTTGCCGAAAACCGATGTGTAATCGCAACATTTTCTGCACACCTCATCAGTCAAAAATCAAAGATTTTTGACAGCTTCCCCTCAAGGGG
>JAFSFK010000072.1 GCA_017435245.1 Oscillospiraceae bacterium
CGCAGCCACTCGCTCAGGTCGCTTTTTCCGCCACCGGCGGCGCTCCCATCGCTCCCCCGCCGCCCAATAATTTACACATAAATTATTGGGATTTCCGAAGGAAATAGCCAATGATCACCTGCGGTGATATGATTTTGTTTTGCAAAATCATCGGCGGCAGCAAGCCGCCGCCCTACACTGGCGTATGGAATTCGGCTCGATAAATTAGAATTTGAAGATGCAACGATACCGAGCGCAAATATATCGATTATCGCCGCACCGGTCACGCATTGCCTGCCGGGGCATCCCGGCTTTACCCAAACAGCAGGTGCGGTTTTTGCCGTGGGACCCGGCATTCCTCCGGCTTCACATCCACCAGAACAATATCCGGTCCCATCCTGCGGATACACCGCCATGGGATCACATAATCATCCCGCCGACCCCAGAGGCCAAAAAAGCGGCAAGGTCCCGGCACGATGATGGCAGCGATATTTCCCTCCGGCAGCTCGATCCGGGCATCACTGATATAGCCTAAGCGCCGCCCATCGTGCACACAGATGACCTCCTTGCAGTGCAGATCCGTAAATCTTGCCAATACGCACCCCTCCCGGCAACATTTTTACATCCTATGCCCTTGAGGGGGAGGATATGAATGGATAATGAATAATTGACAATGGATAATTGTGGTGTTTTCCTGCGGAAAATGATTTAAATAGTCGGCGTAGCCGACACAATAATTTTCCATTATCCATTTTCAATTTTCAATTACTTATGATACCGTAAAAGATTTGCGCATGGCGCCGATGGCGCCCTTTTCCAGTCGGGACACCTGAGCCTGAGAGATCCCCAGGGCAGATGCCACCTCCATCTGGGTCTTGCCGTCGTAGAATCGCAGAGAGAGGATCTGCTTTTCCCGGCTGCCCAGTGCCTGGTAGGCATTGCGCAGACAGATCCGCTCCATCCAACTGCCCTCGGTGTTGCGGTTGTCCCGGACCTGATCCATCACCGTCAGGGGATCTGCCCCATCGGAATAGACCGGATCGTGGAGACTGATGGGTGCGCAGACCGCATCCAGCGCCTGCGTCACCTCCTCTTCAGGCAGCTCCAGTTCCTTTGCGATCTCTTCCAGGGTGGGTTCTCTGCCCAATTTCAACAGCATCCCCTCTTTGCATTGGAGGATCTTATATGCCACATCCCGAATGGAACGGGACACCCGGATGGCAGAATTATCCCGCAGATATCTTCTGACCTCTCCGGCGATCATTGGTACACCGTAGGTGGAAAAACGCACATTTTTGGTGGGGTCAAAATTGGCAATGGCCTTGATCAATCCAATGCACCCTACCTGAAACAGATCATCGGGACTCTCTCCCCGCTTTTCAAACCGCTGGATCACCGACAGCACCAGCCGCAGATTTCCCTCGATCAGTTCCTGCCGGGCCTGCTCATCTCCTGCCTTGGCCCGCAGCAGCAACGCATCCATCTGCTCCTGAGGCAAAACCTTCAGCCGGGCGGTGTTCACACCGCAGATCTCTACTTTCCCCTGCATAAGTCCTCCTGAACGGAAAAATTACTTTGTAAAGTTTTGCTTTAACCAGTATTTCCCGGCAGGCAAAAAACATACCGCCGCTGCTTTGTGGATATTCAACAAATATTTTCGTCAAGGGGGTCTGTTTTGCACCCTGAAAAACAACTGTTTTTCCGAATTTACCAACTTTTCCACCAAAGTTCCCTGAAAAAATATCGGACGATAACGGCAACATAATTTGCATCCGGCATCCGGCTTTTCCACATATTTTACACGGATTCTCCCGCCCCACCAAGGATCCGCAACTGTGCAAAACACAATTTTAGCTGTTGATAACTCTCACTTTTCCACATTCTCCACAGACTTTTCCACAGACCCCTTCCCCATTTGAAATGCAACTTTTTTTCTTTTTCGGTTTACATAACTATTTTCGACACCGGTCGACAAATTCCGTATTTTTTCTGTTCCAAAAATTTTGCCCACAGTCAAAACCGGATACAAAAAAATAATTCTTGACAATGATCCTCCGAATCAAAATCCTGCTTATCGAGCAGACAGCAACTCTGTTGTCATCCATTGCAGGGACGGCGTTTCGCCGCCTGCGGGACGGGAAACCCGTCCCATATAAATCCATAGATCGGAATTTGTTGGTCATATAACGGCAAATTTTCTTTCGCTTTCTTTAAAAAAATAAAAAAAGGTATTGATTTTCTTGATGACAGGCGCTATAATGGGTAGACGCATGAGCAAAAATACAGAACAGGAGGTGTAACAATGCCCAACATCAAGTCCTCTAAGAAGGATGTCATCCGTTCCAAGATCGCTTATGAGAAGAACAAGGCTGAAAAGACTGCGCTGAAGACTGCTGTCAAGAAGTTCGAGGCAGCTCTGGCTGACGGCGACAAGGTTGTTGCCGAGGCTGCATACAAGCAGGCTGTTCAGAAGGTTGACCGTGCAGTGTCTTCCGGTATTCTGCACAAGAACACCGCTGCCCGCAAGAAGAGCAGCATGACCCTGCAGCTGAACAAGCTGGCCTAATGTATCTCTCTGAAAATATCTCCTACCGAGAAGTATTGTCCGGTAGGAGTTTTTTCATTTTATCCCACAATTCTTCAAATTCCGGTTTGTCGAGCAGAAGGTTAGGCGTACAATCCAACGCCCCCCTTGCCTAAAGGGGGGTGGCAGTGCGTAAGCACTGACGGGGGGATATTGTACGAATTCGCCTAAATC
>JAFSFK010000073.1 GCA_017435245.1 Oscillospiraceae bacterium
ACAGCCGGGTCGGGGGGATACTGTACGAATTCGCCGAAAAGTATCGTATACTGATGCTGATTGCTGCAAATCCCTCAGTCAAAAATCATAGATTTTTGACAGCTCCCTTTAGGCAAGGGAGCCTTTGGTGGAGCATCGCAACAGCTCGATAAATCGGAATTTGACGAATTGGTGAACATTTTTGCAGGTGCTTGACATAGGGGTGTTTTGTTGCTATAATCTCAACCGAAAAGGGAGTAGTCGGCGCGAAAAGCGGGGCTGAGTCAACATTCTGAAGAAATTCTTCTGGCTCAACCTGAAATGACGAGACTTGGAAGCTGACGCACCTATGGATACCTTCTGCGCCGGCTTGATGTGCGTAGGAGGATTTTTTATGGGCTTTTGGGAACTGCTGCTGTTGGCGGTGGGTCTTTCCATGGATGCTTTTGCGGTTTCCATCTGCAAGGGCCTGTCTATGAAAAAGGCAGGACTGAAAGAAGGAAGCATTTGTGGGGCGTGGTTCGGCGGCTTTCAGGCGCTGATGCCGGTCATCGGCTTTTTCCTGGGCACCCTCTTTGCCGATGCCATTGAAGCCTTTGACCATTGGGTGGCATTTGGACTGCTTGCCATCATCGGCATCAATATGCTCAAGGAAGCTTTCACCAAATGCGATTGCTGTGAGGAGCACGATGCGGATCTTTCTTTCAAGTCCATGTTCGTTATGGCGGTGGCAACCAGCATCGATGCTCTGGCGGTGGGCATTTCCCTTGCTATGGCTGGGAATGTGAATATCTGGATTGCTATGGCGCTCATCGGCGTGGTTACCTTCCTGATGTGCGCTGCCGGCGTGAAGATCGGCAGTGTGTTCGGAAACAAATTCGAAAAGAAAGCGCAGATCGCCGGCGGCGTGATCCTGATCCTGCTGGGAACCAAGATCCTGCTGGAGCATCTGGGGATACTGGGATGAAAAAGACAAATTTCCGGCTGCGGCTGTGTATCACGCTGCTAGTGCTGAATCTCATATTCATTTGGGGCAATTCGCTGCTGCCCGGTGAGGTTTCCGGTGCCTTCAGTCGGTGGGTCAAGGAGCTGTTGGGCATCGCTCCCGGTGACCCCCATACCGGTCACGGTCTGCTGCGAAAGCTCGCCCATTTTACGGAGTTTGCCTGCCTGGGATTGTGCTTGCAGTGGCTTCACGGTATGCTGCGAAAGCCTGTATGGCGGAGCCTGCTTTGCGGTTTCGGTGCTGCCTGTCTGGATGAAACCATCCAGATCTTCGTCCCGGACAGAGGTCCGGCAATTAAGGATGTACTGATCGACACATCCGGTGTGCTCCTGGGAGTTATGCTGTTGTGGATCTGTATCATATTAAAACTAAAAAAATCTAAGGAGAATATACAATGAAAAAACTGATTGCGTTTACTTTGTGTCTTGTGATGGTCGTGGCAATGTTTGCCGGCTGCGGCAAGGATGAGAATCCTATTGAGGAAGTTCCCGGCAGCGCACTGGAGATTCTGGAGAATGTCTGGGCTCTGTACGGCGAGGATGAGAAGTTCCCCGTGATGGGCGGCGATATGGTCAATATGGTGGATGGCGCTCCCGGTGCTTACGATGTGTCCGATACCGAGAGCATGGCTTTCCAGCTGCTGGTTCCCGCTGATCAGGCCGGAAACATCACAGAGGCTGCGACCTTGTTTCATATGATGAACCTGAATAACTTCACCTGCGGTGTGTTCCGTGTGGGCGGCGAGAGCAATAACTTTGCTGAGGTTATGTACAATGCTGTGAAGAACAACCAGTGGATGTGCGGTTTCCCCGACAGCGTTCTGGTGAGCATCATTGGCGGCGAGTATGTGCTGATGGCTTTCGGCATCAATGATGCTATGGATCCCTTTGAGGCAAAGTTCCAGGAAGCTTACCCCAATGCACAGATCGTCTACAACGAGCCTGTGATGTAAAGAAACAACGAAAAGCAGCGGGTGACCGCTGCTTTTTCTATACAGAAACCAAAATTTGTGGTATACTAATACAAATCCCGATTTAACGCTCTGACGAGCGAATTGAAAATTGAAAGTTGAAAGTTGAAAATTGTGGTATTTTCCTTCGGAAAATAATTTAAAACGTCGGCGTAGCCGGCACAATCATTTTCAATTTTCCATTTTCCATTTTCAATTATTATCGAGCGTCAGCTCGATAAACCGGAATTTTGTTTGACAAAAGCAGGGGATTGTGCTACGATAACTCCGACAACTTAATACTCCCTTTCGTGGCAGGGATGGCGTATGGCTGCACCTGCTGAACAAGATAATCGGGTATAATACCAATTGGTATGAATCCCGAACGGTACCGCCGCTGTATGTGCTTAGACGATCACTTAGGGTGAAAACCGGTCACTGGAGCAATCCGGGAAGGCTGTGTTCGTCGCTGAGGTTTGCAACCGCCTCAAATGGCATGAGTCAGAAGACCTACGAATGGGTGCTTGAGTCCTCTGCGAAGTACAAGAGGATGTTGTCACGGAAAAACGGCCGTGGCATCCCTGCTGGGATGCCACGGTTTTTTGACTGTAATCAAGGAGGAAGCGGTATGAAAAACAAAAAAACATTGATCATTGCAATCGTAGCTGTTGTAGTTGTGGCACTGCTGGCGGGTATTTACTTCATCGCCCGTCCCACTGCTGCACAGGGAGAAAAGACCTTTACCCTGACGGTAGTCCATTCTGATTCCAGCAAGGACTTTACCATTACGTCCAGCGAAGAATTCCTTGCCCACGCCCTGATCGCTGAGGGGATCATCAACGACGAGGGTATCGAGACGGGTATGTACTTTACTGTGGACGGGGAGACCGCCAGCTGGGAGGAAAACCAGTCCTACTGGGCCATCTACATCGCAGATGAATATGCCACCGTGGGTATGAATGATCTGCCCATCGAGGATGGCGGAGTCTATAAGCTGGAGTACACCATTGGATAAAGGAAAGCTGACCGTTCGGCAGGTCGCTCTTTTTGGGATGCTGGGGGCATTGACCTTCGGACTTAAGGTTGCAATGAGCTATTTGCCCAATATCGAGCCGGTGTCGCTGCTGGTGATGATCTTTGCGGTGGTGTTCGGCAGAAAATGTGTGTATCCCATTTATCTGTACGTACTGATGGAAATTTTGCTGTACGGACTGGGTACCTGGAATTTTAATTACCTGTATATTTGGGCCATTCTGGCGCTGGCGGCATACCTGCTGCGCAATATGAAAAACCCATTGGGCTGGGCATTGCTCAGTGGCGGATTCGGACTGGCCTTTGGACTTTTGTGTGCCCCGGTGGATTTCTTTTTGGGAGATCTGGGGTACGTGGTCAGCAAATGGGTGTCGGGAATCCCCTTTGACCTGATGCACTGCGCCGGTAATTTTGTCATCGCTCTGCTGCTGTTTAACCCCCTGCGGCGGCTGACGGAAAAATTATATATCAAGGCCCAAAGATAAAAAGCAGGCGTGTTGCATAGCAACACGCCTGTGAATTTTTACGCCATAACGCTGCCATCGGGGTGGAACAGGGGCAGCTTCTCCAGATAGATCAGGTCCTCCCGGTCCTGGGCATCGCCCTCGGCAAGAACAGCCATTCTGCCAACGATGATACCGCCGGCCTTTTCTACCAGCGCTTCCAGAGCGGCCAGACTCTCGCCGGTGGAGATCACATCGTCCACGATGAGGATGCGCTTACCTTTCATCATTTCGGCATCCGCCACATCCAGATACAGGGTCTGTTCCTTCTCGGTGGTGATGGACTTGACGGAGGATTCAAAGACCCCGGTCATATACAGCTTAGGGACCTTTCGTGCCAGAAAATACTTGGGAGCATTGGTCTGACGGGCCATTTCGTGTGCCAGAGGAATGCCCTTTGCTTCAGCGGTGATGATGTAATCGTACTCCGGGGCACGCTTTAAAAGCTCCCGGGCACAGGCGACTGTCAGCTCCTGATCACCAAAAACCACAAAGCCGGCGATGTACAGGCTGTCATTTACCTTGCAGATGGGAAGATCCCGCTCAAGACCGGCAACGTTCATACGGTATACCATAAAAATTACCCCTTTTTTCTAATATATATTCATTATACCCTGGCGGCAGAAAAAGTCAAGGCGAGGTATTGGGGCGCCGATTGGCGCCCCTAAATTGCTTAGCAGCAGCCGCAGTTGTTGTCGCAGCCACAGCCGCAGTTATTGTTATTGTAGCTGCCACCGCCGCACAGGCCGTTGTTGCCGCAGCCGCAGAACAACAGGATGAGGATGATGATCCACCAGCAGCTGTTACCACAGAAACCATTGTTATACATAATGAATACCTCCGGAATTTTTTCAGCGGCAAGTTGCCGCTCATTCCAAGATATTCCACAGCCCCAAAAAGGTGCGTACCGGAAAACCAAAAATTGACAGCATCTTTCCCAGCGGGTATAATATAAGAAATTCCGATTTATCGAGCAGTTATATGCTGCGTACAAATGATTTCGCCGTAGGCGACCTACTTTCTTGTTTCGCCAGGAAAGTAGGCAAAGAGGCGACACGGTGAGGCGCTGAGTTGATTGCTCCCGCAATCAAAGCCGCCCTCCCCGTGTCCTGTTGCGGTGCCCTGTGTGCGCCTTGGCTAGAGCCGGCGTTGCACACAGACCGCTGCCACTCGCTCAGGTCGCTTCTCC
>JAFSFK010000074.1 GCA_017435245.1 Oscillospiraceae bacterium
GCCAAGAAAGTAGGCAAAGAGGCGACACGGTGAGGCGCTGAGTTGATTGCTCCCGCAATCAAAGCCGCCCTCCCCGTGACCCCTGCCGGCACGCATTTTCGTTTGTTCAGCAATCCTTTTCCGAATTTATGGAGTACTGTGCTCTCGAGAGTTGCGTTCCTTTTAACAAAATGGAAACAGAAGGCTTTGCAACGCAGGAACGATACCGAGCGTAGCTTTGTCGATGATTGCCGCACAGTGCACGAATTGCCTGCCGGGGCATCCCGGCCGATAAACTGGAATTTGAACGCAAGAGAACAGGAGTGGATCTCTATGAAAGACGATAACCGCCGCAGACCGCCCCGGAGGGACTACCGCCGGGAGGAGAATCCCCAGGTGGAGGAAAATGAAAATCAGCTGGAGGGCCGCAATGCGTTAACCGAAGCGCTGCGCAGCGGCCGTACCATTGACAAAGTTTTTATCGCCTCCGGCGAGACCGACCGTGCTTTGCAGCGTCTGGCTGCCGATGCCAAGGCTGCCGGTGCGGTGGTGGTGCCGGTGGACAGAAGAAAGCTGGATATGATGTCCGTCACCCGTGCCCATCAGGGCGTGATCGCTCTGGCGGCTGCCCGGGAGTATTTTTCCATCGACGATATTCTGGAAACCGCAGCGGAAAGAGGGGAGTGCCCCCTGATCGTTATCTGCGACGAGCTGACCGACCCCCACAACCTGGGTGCCATTATCCGCAGCGCCGAGTGTGCCGGTGCCCACGGCGTGATCATTCCCAAGCGCCGCAGTGTGGGTCTGACAGCGGTGGTGGCCAAGGCCTCTGCCGGTGCGGTGGAATATATGAAGGTGGCCAGGGTCACCAATATCAACACCGCCATTGAGGAGCTCAAGGAAAAGGGCGTGTGGATCTTCGGCACCGCAGCAGAAGGCTCCATCCCTATGTATCAGGCGGACCTGTGCGGTCCGGCGGCCATCGTTATTGGCTCCGAGGGTGAGGGCATGAGCCGCTTGGTGCAGAAAAACTGTGATGTGACGGTGCATATCCCCATGAAGGGTGCCATCACATCTTTGAATGCATCCTGTGCGGCATCGATCCTTTTGTATGAAGCGGTACGCCAGCGCTTGAGCAAGGAGGGCTAATATGGACGAAAAAGAATTACAGCAAAACGAAGATACCCAGGAATTCAGCCTGGAGGATATTATGAAGGAATTCGGCGGTGAACCGGAAGAAGCGCTGATGCCGGAAACCACGGAAGAACCCGCAGAGGAAGAACCTGCAGTGGAAGAACCCGCAGAGGAAGAACCTGCAGAGGAAGAAGCTGCAGAGGAAGAAGCTGCAGAGGAAGAAGCTGCAGAAGATGATGTTGCCCAAGAGACCGCAACAGAAGAAACGCCTGTAGGCGGTGACACCATCCGTATGGAGCCTTTGGAAAAAGCGGAAACGGATGCCGCAGCTATGGGCGGCGCAACCATCCGTATGGATGTGATCGATGTGGGATCTGAGCCTCAGCAGGTCAAGGGTGCGGCACCCATTGCGGAGGAGGCGGACAAGGAGCCTTTCTCTGACCAGTGGGAGCCGGAGTATGAGCAGCCTATGGGCGAGTACATACCGCCCCGGCCGATCCTGATCCACCCCCGTTCCCGGCTGAAGGAGCTGAAGGCCAAGCTGGTGGCAGGTCCGGAAAAGCGGTATTATATTCTGTCTGAGCTGGGCTTGGGCAAGCTGCAGGCAGCGATCTTCCTGAGCCTGCTGGTGGTGCTGCTGTCTGCCGGTTCTACGGTGATGTATGCGATGGGAATGGTCAGCCCCGAGCGGTTACGGCTGATGATCTTCGGCCAGTTCCTGGCAATGATGGTGTCCGCCCTGCTGGGTTCCGGACAGCTGGTGGAGGGCGTTGCAGAGTTATTCAAGGGCCGCTTCACCCTGAATACACTGCTGGTAGTTACCTTCATCGCCTGTGTGGCAGATGGTGTGCTGTGTCTGCGGCAGCTGCGGATCCCCTGCTGTGCGGCTTTCAGTGTGGAAATGACCATGGCTCTGTGGGCAGCCTATGAGCGCAGAAACACGGAGATGGGACAGATGGATACCCTGCGGAAGGCCACCCATCTGGACAGCATCCGCCTGTGCAAGGATTACTATGGGGGCAAAAAGAGCTTCCTTCGGGGCGAGGGCGAGGTAGAGGACTTTATGGACCACTACAATGCGGTGTCCAAGCCCGAGAAGGTGCTTTCCTGGTATGCGCTGGCAGCAATGGTGGCATCTGTAGCCATTGGTGTGGTGGCGGTGCTGTTCCACGGAGTGGGCACCGGTGTTCAGGTGGCGGCAGTGTGCCTGCTGGCAGCTGTGCCCGGTACGATGTTTGTGACGCTGACCCGCCCCATGGCGGTGCTGGAGAAGAAGCTCCACGATGTGGGGGCTGTGATCTGCGGCTGGCAGGGTGTGGAAGGTCTGTGCGGCAAGGGCGTGTTCCCCATTGGGTATGAGGATCTGTTCCCTGTGGGCTGCGCCAAGATGAACGGTGTGAAATTTTTCGGATCCCGTCCCACCGATGAGGTGGTGGCATATGCCACAGCACTGGTGGCAGCCAACGGCAGCGGTCTGGCACCCATCTTTACCCAGGTGCTGGACAGCCGCCACGGCCGTCATTATGATGTGGAGGAGTTCCGGGTCTACGACAATGGCGGTATCGGCGGTGTCGTCTGTGATGAGAGCGTGCTGGTTGGTCCTATGTCCTTTATGAAGGAGATGGGCGTGGATGTGCCCGAGGGACTGAAGGTGAACCAGGCTATCTGCGTGGCTGTGGATGGTGAGCTGTGCGGCTTGTTCGCACCCAGCTATGAAAACGCCAGAACCTCCGCTGTGGGGCTGACTGCCCTGTGCAGCAACCGGGGGCTCAATCCCATTGTGATCAGCGATGATTTCCTGCTGACGGAGAGCTTCGTCCGCAGCCGGTTTGGTGTGAAGCCCCGGAAGGTCCTGTTCCCCCAGATGCAGGAGCGGGAAGCACTGCGGAAAAAGACGGCTGAGGACAATATGCCCGGACTGGCACTTTCCACCCGGGAGGGACTGGCCTCCTATGCCTGCAGCGTTTCCGGTGCCCGGGCACTGCGAACCGCCAGCCGGATGGGTGTTGCGGTGCATATGATCGGTGGCATCCTGGGCCTGGCGATCATGGCGACCCTGACGGTGCTGGGTGCGCTGGAGCTGCTGACCCCGGCCAATGTGTTTGCTTATCAGCTGGTGTGGATGTTCCCCGGCCTGCTGATCACCGAATGGACCAGAACCGCATAATCTGAAATATGTAAGGAGGCAGTCATTCGACTGCCTCCTTTTGCTGTATAAATTCCGGTTTATCGAGCTGATGCTCGATAATAATTGAAAATGGAAAATGGATAATGGAAAATGATTGTGTCGGCTTTGCCGACTATTTAAATCATTTCCCTGCGGGAAATACAATAATTTTCAATTTTCAACTTTCA
>JAFSFK010000005.1 GCA_017435245.1 Oscillospiraceae bacterium
CCATACGGGCAAGACCGGGGATGCCCTGGAAAGACATCGCCAGCATCAGGTTGGGAACGCCGGAGCCGAAGACACTGACCATCAGCAGGCACAAAAGCAGGCTGGGGATGGTAGCCACAGCGTCCAGCACACGCATCAGATATTTTTCCACCTTGGTGTAGTAACCGCACAGAAGACCCAGCAAAGTACCGGATACGGTCATAATGATCTGGGCGCCCAGAGATACGATCAGGGTATTCCGGGAACCGAAGATCAAGCGGGACCACATATCACGGCCGTAGATATCCGTGCCGAATACGTGTACCTTTTCTTCACCGTTTGCCAGCTCGCCCATTTCACCGGGCTTCAGCTTTGCCTCGGGGACATTGGTGGCTTCCGGATCCCATTCGGTGAGGAGGGGAGCGAAGATGGCACAAAACAGAACAGCAAGGATAATCATACCGCCGATGATCACTCTGCCATACTTGCGCAGAAAAGCACCGAACTTGATCTTGCGGTTGACGGGATCCATTTCCTTGATGTGCTCCGCAGCATGGCGGCGCTTGGCAAGGATCGCAGGATTCTCCTTCAGATTCAGATTTTTTCTTGTCATATCGGTCATCCTCCTTCCTTATTCGTACTCGATCCGGGGATCCATTACTTTGTAGAAGATATCCATTACAAGGTTGACCACCAGGGTGACAATTGCGAAGAACAGGACGATGGCCTGCTCCTGGGAGTAGTCACGGCGGCCAAGAGAATCCACCGCCAGAGTGCCCATACCACGGATATTGAAGACTTTTTCGGTAACGGCGGCACCGCCCAGCAGTGCTGCGATGGAGTTGGCGATGACGGTACCCACGACCGCCATCGTGTTCTTCAGAGCGTGCTTGTAATAGACCTTACCCTGGGACAGACCCTTGGCACGGGCAGTGCGGATGTAGTCCTGATTCAGAACGTCCAGCATACAGGAGCGGGTGTAGCGGGCAAGGCTTGCCACCTGGTTCAGACCCAGAGCAAAGGCAGGCAGGGTCAGATTCCAGATCGCCGTCCAGAAACCGGTTTTTTCAATGGTCTTATAGCCCACCACCGGGAACCAGCCCAGCTTGAAGGCGAAGAAATAACACAGCATCAGGCCCAGGCAGAAGCCGGGAATACACATCGTGGTGGTGGACAGGGTGGATACTGCGTAGTCAAGAAGGGAGTTGCGGTGGGTTGCGGAGAGGATGCCCACCGGGATGGCGACCACCACTGTGATGATGGTGGCGTAGATGGCGATGATCAGGGTAGGCTCCCAAACAGCCACCATGTTTTCAAAAACGCCCTTTTGGTTGAAGTAAGACATACCCCAGTTGCCGGTGATCAGGTCCTTGAGATAGCGTCCGTACTGTACCAGGATGGGGTCATTGAAACCCATTTCGGTCTCCACTTCCTCCACACGCTCGATAGTGATGTCTTCTTCGCCCTCCAGAAGACCCCATACAGGGCTGCCGGGGACCATACGCATCAGCGCAAAGACCAGCGTAAGTATGATCAGCAGCGTGGGGATCAGCATCAATGTACGCTTGAGAACAAATTTTCCCATAATCTTTCTCCTTAAAACATTATGTTATTTCGTCTGCCGGGGCAGAAAGTTTACTTATTTGCTTTCCGAAAAAGAAAACTGCGTTTTTTGCGTTTGGGAATGGGTTTGGGATCCTCCATCAAAAGCTGCATTTCCTTCACCAGTGCAAGCATTTTTTGCGGTGTGTCATCCTCTGCGTAGGGACAGGCATTTTCCGCTTCCACACCGAACAGTACCCCACGGGCGTACCGGTCACAGTTTTCACAGCCGCACTGGCCGCAGTCCTTTCCCGGCAGCAGCTGACGGAGCTTTTCCTGGTAACGCTTTTGGAGCTTATCCCCGTAGCTTCGTCCTGCCAGCGCTACACAAACGCCTGTCAGCAGGCTCAGCAGAAGGATAAGCGCACCGACAGCCAGTCCAAAAATCAGTGCCCAAAGTGTAGGATTTGGATGCATATGTCCCACCTTCCAATTTTTTGTGGATACTATTATATTCCATAGACGGAAAAAATTCAACGTCAAGAAACAGGATTCTTGTGGTTTACAACTGTTAAACTTGCTGAAATATTTTTTCTTCCCTTGACTGATTCCTTTGTTAATGTTACCATAAATGCAAACCACCTGCACAATTTCGTCTGCATTATTTGCGGAGGCGGTTGTGCAGGATTTTGATCCAATCAAATCAGGAGGAAAGAAAAATGATCAACTTGAAGAAGTTGCTGGCACTGCTGCTGGTCATCGTTATGCTCGCAAGTGTGCTGGTTGCCTGTGGCGGCGGCAATACCGAGCAGCCTGACGCTGAGCAGCCTGTGGAAGGCAACGAGAATGCCGAAGGCAATGAAGAAGAGAAGCCCGGCGACAGTATGGAAGCTGCCGAGTGGACCGGCGAGCCTGTCTACGGCGGTCATATGAACGTACACGTGTACACCAAGCCCGAGAAGCTGGACGCATCCAAGACCTCCGGCACCTGGACGCTGCCCTGGGCTACCTGCGTTTGGGAGAACCCCCTGACCCGTGATGCCGATCACAACATCGCTCCCGGCGTTTGTGATTTCGAGCTGAGCGAGGATCAGCTGACCCTGAAGCTGTGGATCCGGGAAGGCGGCGTTAAGTTCAACAACGGCGATGATGTGGATATCTACGACGTGGAAGCTTCTATCGCCCGTCATACCAGCGGCTTTGCTCCCTCCGCTTCCAAGTACATCGGTAAGTACATCGAGACTATGAGCGTGGACGATGCTACCCAGGTGCTGACCATTAAGTTCAAGTCCTACAACGAAAAGACGATGTACTATATGGCTTCCTACAAGCCGTGGATCGGCGTTTGGCCCAAGGAGCTGTGCGAGAAGTATGAAGGCGACCTGCTCATCGACCAGGTGGAAGACTGCATCGGCACCGGTCCCTATAAGGTGGTCGAGTTCGAAGACGGCATCCAGCTGACCGTTGCCCGCAACGAGCACTACATCCCCAACGCACCCGGCTACACCGGCTTCGCCGCTCCCAAGATGGCATATCTGGATTCCATCACCTTCTGGTACAACGGTGA
This sequence comes from Oscillospiraceae bacterium, assembly GCA_017435245.1. Classification (GTDB taxonomy): domain Bacteria; phylum Bacillota; class Clostridia; order Oscillospirales; family Oscillospiraceae; genus Faecousia. The sequence continues at coordinate 3,089 of JAFSFK010000005.1, forward strand.
CAACTCCTCCGCTACTCTGGCACTGCTCAACGGCGACTATGACCTGACTGACGTTGTGGACGCTGAGTATATGGAAATGGCTGAGGCTTCCGGCATTGCCCGTACCTCCAACGAATCCCTCATGGGTACCGGCATTATCTTCAATACCCGAAACAACGCCAACCCCTGCGGTAAGTATCCTTCCCTGCGTAAGGCGATTATGGCTGCCATCGACTTCGAAGAGTTCCTGAGCGTGGTCTGTGACGACTCTCAGGTCATCGGCAACGGCCTGGCCGTTCTGCCCGAATACGATACCACCGTTTGGGAGGATCAGGACTGGTTCGGCGAGGCTGACCAGGACGTGGTGGACAAGTACCTGGAGGAGGCTTACGCCGCCGGTTACAACGACGAGCCTGTTAAGATCACCTACACCACCACCCGTGACGATATCACCACTCTGATCGCCGGTTACCTGGATGATGCAGGCATCAACTGTGTGGTCGACCAGAGAGAGACCTCCGCATTCGCATCCTACACCGCTGATACCGGTAACGACTGGGATGTGTGGTTCACCTGGACCAACTACGCTTACTACCCCGGTTCTCTGAACGATACCCTGATGGTCACCTACTGGCAGGATGATACCAAGAATGCTCTGCTGGCGGAGCTGGAGAAGGCGATGGTGGGCACCGAGGAATATGACCAGATCTGGGACGAGCTGGAAGCACTGATGGTCGATCAGTGTGCATACGGCCATATGGGTGTCATCGACTGGCTGTGGTATCACCCCGAGACCCTGCACACCGATTTCGAAGGCACCTTCCCCTACCTGTATAACTGCTTCTGGGAAGATCCCGAAAACCACCCTTCTGATTACGCTGCTTAAGTGTATATACAAAAACCTCACTGCTCCGGCAGTGAGGTTTTTATGTGCCAAATTCCGGCTTATCGAGCCGAATTCCATACGCCAGTGTAGGGCGGCGGCTTGCTGCCGCCGATGATTTTGTAAAACAAAATCATATCACCGTAGGTGATAATTGGTTATTTCCTTCGGAAATCCCAATAATTTATGTGTAAATTATTGGGCGGCGGG
>JAFSFK010000075.1 GCA_017435245.1 Oscillospiraceae bacterium
CGTTTCGGCATTCTGAACACCAATCCGGACAACTCCATCTACGAATTCGAGGAGAAGCCCAAGAAGCCCAAGTCCACCAACGCCTCCATGGGTATTTACGTATTCAACTGGGATGTCCTTCGGGATGCCCTGATCGCCGACGAAGAGGACGAAACCTCCTCCAACGACTTTGGCAAGAACATCATTCCCAATCTGCTGAATGCCGGTCACAAGATGATGGCCTACACCTTCGACGGTTACTGGAAGGACGTGGGAACCATCGATTCTCTGTGGGAAGCCAACATGGAGCTGTTGGGCAAGGACCCCGAGTTCAACATCCGTGGCGACGAGCGCAGCAAGATCTACGCCCGTAACGACGCCCATCCCTCCTCTTACATCGATGCCGGTGCCAAGGTGGTCAATTCCTTCGTAGCAGAGGGCAGCGAGGTCTACGGCAGTGTCCGTCACAGCGTCATCTCCGTTGGCTGCTCCATCGGTGAGGGTGCCGTAGTAGAGGACAGTGTGGTCATGCCCGGTGTAGTCATCGAGTCCGGTGCCATCGTCCGGCACGCCATTTTGGGCGAGAACAGCAAGGTCTGCCGCAACGCCGTTGTGGGCGGCGCCTTTGAAGCAAACGAAACCAAGCAGATCAGCGTCACCTCCAAGGGTGCGGTGGTCGAAAGTAACGCCGTGCTTCTGCCCGGTGATATGCTGTAAGGAGGGAAACCGATATGAAAGCAATGGGTATTATTTTCGCCAATGATGGCACCATCGGTTCTCTGACCGAAAAGCGCACCATGGCAAGCCTGCCCTTCGGCGGCCGTTACCGCCATGTGGACTTCGCTCTTTCCAATCTGTCTGCTGCGGGCATTCGCCACGTGGGCATCATCACCCGTCACAGCTACCAGTCCCTTATGAACCACATCGGCTCCGGCGAGGAGTGGGGCATGGAGCTGGAAGAAGGCGGCCTGGAGTTCCTGACTCCCTATGCAATGAGCCGCACTGACAACTACCGTGGCAAGCTGGAATCGTTGTATTCCGCCATGAACTTCCTGGAGTATGGCAAGGAAGACGAGTATGTCATCATGATCGACTCCGCTATCCTCAGCAACATCGATCTTAAGGATGTGCTGGCTGCCCACATCGCCAGCGGCAAGCCTTTGACCGTGGTCACCAAAGAGGGAATTGCCAATGGCTCCAAGCAGCTGGATCTGGCGCTGAAGCTGGACGAAAAGGGCAAAATCGCCGATATGGCTGTTGACTATGTTGCCCCTGCTGACTATGTCGCCTCTATGGACATCTTCGTGCTGAGCAAAAAGTGGCTCGCCAAGCAGGTGAAGGAGCACATCGCCCACGCTTTGTATCACATGGACCGGGATCTGGTTCTGGGTCTGTGGCACAATGACCCCAATTCCATCAATGTTTACCAGTTCAAGGGTCTGGCAATGTACAATGAATCTGTTGAAGAGTACTTCCAGAACTCTCTGGCTCTGGCAGAGAAGAAGGTCCGTGACGACCTGTTCCACTACAACCACCCCGTCTTTACCAAGGTCCGTGACCGTGTTCCCAGTTACTACGGTGAAGAATGTGAGATCGACGACTGCATCGTCGCCGATGGCTGTATGCTGGACGGCAAGGCAAAGAACTCTGTTCTGTTCCGTCAGGTGACCCTGGAAGCCGGCGCTGATGTAGAGAACTGCGTCATTATGAACGACACCGTGGTGGGCGAAAATTCCCTGCTTAAGTGCGTGATCCTGGATAAGGATGTTCTGGTCCGTCCCGGCTCCAAGCTCATTGGCACTCCCTCCAATCCCATCATCATCCGCAGAGGTGAAGTGGTATGAAAATTGCCATTTTAGCCTCTGAAGGTTCCCCCTACGCCAAGTCCGGCGGTCTGGGCGACGTGATGGAGGCACTGCCCGCAGCGCTGGCCCGGATCCCCGGCAACGAGGTAGTGCTGATCCTTCCCTACTATAAGAAGATCAAGGAAAACCCCAAATTTGAGACCGAGCTGGTGGCCCAGTTCCACGTGGCTCTGGGCTGGCGGCAGCAGTATGCCGGCATCCTGCGCCACACCAACCGTACCGATGGTGTACAGGTCTATTTCATTGACAGCCTGTACTATTTCGGCGCCCGTGAGGGTGCCATCTACGGTGATCTGGACGACGGCGAGCGGTTCGCCTACTTCTCCAAGGCCTGTCTGGACACCCTGGTAAATTTAAACTTCATCCCCGATGTGATCCAGTGCAACGACTGGCAGACAGCGCTGGTGCCCACCTTCCTGCAGGCACAGTACCGTCCCCTGTTCCCGGGTACCAAGTGTATGTACACCATCCACAACGTGGAGTACCAGGGCTGGGCACAGAGCAGCTTCTTTGACGATGTGCTGGCACTGCCCTGGGAGTATCGGGGCACGCTGGATATGTCCGGTGCCGTAAATGTCACCAAGGCTGCCATCGAAACAGCTGACCTGGTAACCACCGTTTCCGAAACCTACGCCCGGGAGCTGATGTATCCTTACTACGCCCACGGCCTGGACGGCATCCTCAGTGCCGCCTCCTGGAAGCTCACCGGCATCACCAACGGTATCGATACCGATGTGTTTAACCCGGAGACTGACCCCGCTCTGCCTGCCCATTATAATGCCGATAACTTCGTCATCGGCAAAGCTAAGTGCAAAGCAGCCTTACAGGAGGAAGTGGGTCTTCCCATCAATCCCGACACTCCCCTGATGGTGATGGTTACCCGTCTTGCCGGTCATAAAGGTCTGGACCTGCTGGTCCACATCGCCCGGCGGCTCGTGTGGGAAGAGGACTGCCAGCTGCTGATCCTGGGCACCGGCGAACCTCAGTACGAGCATTTCTTCACAGAACTGGCAAACGAGTTCCCCGACCGGGTGGCTGCCAAGATCACCTTCAACTTAGGACTTGCCTCCCGGATCTATGCCGGCGGCGATATCTATCTGATGCCCTCTAAATCCGAGCCCTGCGGCCTGAGCCAGATGAACGCCATGCGCTACGGCACAGTCCCCGTGGTGCACTGCACCGGCGGTCTGAAGGACACCGTTCCTCCTGCCGACGAAAACGGACAGGGCGGTCTGGGCTTCAACTTCCAGAGCTATAACGCCGACGATTTCGACGGCGCCATCCGCCGCTGCCTGAACCTGTACCATAACAACCGGGAGGGCTTCCGTGCCCTGCAGCGTGCCGGAATGGAGCAGGACTTCAGTTGGAACGTCCCTGCCGGCCGGTATATGGAGCAATTCCATCGGATGCTTGGCTGGTAAAGCTTGACGATCAATAAAAAATACTCCCCATGCATGGGGAGTATTTTTTATCCAAATGTTAAATTCCGTTTTATCGGTGTAATGTTCATTAGAAACTGTAGGGGCGGATATTATCCGCCCGGGGATTTTGCAAAACAAAATCCCATCACCGACAGGTGATAATATATGATTTCCTCCGGAAATCCCAATTATTTGCACACAAATAATTGGGCGGGCGATTGATAATCGCCCCTACAAGCTCTATTGAAGACTGCTCGATAAATAGGAATTTATCTTCTTCCCTTTTGGCTTCATTTGGTGTATAATCACACTATCCCATCACCCTAGGAGAAGTGTATGCGTATTTTGTTTGATTCCAAGCAGCTTGCTTTCAAAGACCCCTTTGGCACTCTGATGCCGGAGCAGAGCTGTACCTTAAATATCCACATTCCCGCATCTGTCCAAGCTACCGGCGCCACCTGTGTTTTTAACCACCAGGACGGGACCCCGGCTTACGAATTTCCTATGACCTACCGGATGAAGCAGGGAGCCTACGATATTTTCCAACTAAAATTCTCTCTGCCCCAGCCGGGACTTTTTTTCTATTTCTTCCGCATCCAGAAAAAGAACGGCTCCTTCCGTCTGTTTAAGCAGGGCAATGATACCAATATGGAGGCCGGCGACTGCTGGCAGCTGAGCTGCGTCCCCGCCGACTTCACCACCCCGGACTGGGCAAAAGGTGCTGTCATTTACCAAGTGTTCCCCGACCGGTTCCATAGATCCGGCAAGTGCGACCTCACCGGCAAATTAGAACCTTACACCGTCCACGAAAACTGGGACGAAGAAGTATCCTGGCAGCCCACGCCCGAAGGTCTGGTGCTGAACAATGACTTCTACGGTGGCAATTTTAAGGGTATCACGGAGAAGATGGACTATATCGCATCTCTGGGCACCACCATTTTGTACCTGAATCCCATCAGCAAGAGCTTCTCCAGCCATCGCTACGATACCGGCGATTATAAGACCCCGGATCCAATGCTGGGCACGGAGGAAGAATTCACCGCCATGTGCGATGCCGCCCACAAGAGAGGCATCAAGGTGATCCTGGACGGCGTGTACTCCCACACCGGCTCCAATAGCCTCTATTTCGATAAAAATAAAACCTTCGGCGGCAAGGGTGCATATAACTCCAAGCAGTCCCCCTACTACAGCTGGTTCACCTTCCATAGCTGGCCGGATTCTTATAACTGCTGGTGGAATTTTGCAACTCTGCCCACAGTAAAGAAACTGGATCCCGCTTTCGTGGAGTACATCATCACAGGCGAGGATTCCGTGGTAGAGCATTGGCTACGCCTGGGTGCCGACGGCTACCGTCTGGATGTGGTGGATGAGCTGCCCAACGAATTTGTAAAACTCTTAAAAGACCGTATCCGTGCCATCCGTCCCGATGCCCTGCTCATCGGCGAGGTGTGGGAGGATGCCTCCAACAAGGAAGCCTACGGCATCCGCCGCCGCTACTTTGTAGACGGGGTGCTGGACAGCTGTATGAACTACCCCTTCCGCACTGCCATCCTGAACTTCCTCCGGGAGCGGGATGACGGCCGGAATTTCCGTGAAACGGTGATGAGCATTGCGGAAAACTATCCCTCTCAGGTGTTGCTGTGCAATATGAATATGCTGGGCACCCACGACACTCCCCGGATCCTCACCGCATTGGTGGACGATTTCGACGGTAGCCGTGAAGAAGCCGCCAAACGCCGCCTGTCCCGCACCCAGCGGGAGCTGGCAAAGCAGCGGCTGCTGCTGGCAACTACCCTGCAGTATACCCTCCCCGGCGCACCCAGCCTGTACTACGCCGACGAAGCAGGAATGGAGGGCTACAAGGATCCCTTTAACCGCCGTCCCTACCCCTGGGGCAGGGAAAACCGCCTGCTTTTGGAGCATCACAAGCAGCTGGGTCGGCTGCGCAAGGAGTGCGCTGCCCTGCGGCTGGGCGATATTGAATTTTTCCAGGCAGGAGACCAGAAACTGGGCTTCAGCCGCAGCTACCAAGGTCAAAAGATCCGGGTGTATATCAACCGCAGCACCGATCCCTGGGAGATCCCCTCCGGCAAGGTGCTCTACGCTCACAACCTGCATACCATGGCCCCCACCTGGCTCAGCGTAGGCGCAATGGGCTTCTGCGTCACTGAGGATGTATAAATGGAAAAGGAAACCTTTATAAGCGGTTATTGCCGCTGTCTGGACGGCAGCCGCATAGTGGATCTGCTCACCGAGGATGGGAAGCTTCTGGAAGTGGACTGCAGCTTTGAAAACTGTCCCCATACCCCACAATGCACCATCGCCGCCACCATTCGTGGCGAATTAAAAATGGAAAATTGAAAATTGATAATTTTCCGTTTCCGCAGTATGCACCCCCACACACTTCCCCAAGCGCACCGCACTCCTTAAACCGCAGAAGTGAAAACCTGCACCACCGGCGATGCGTGCCGGGAGGGTATATAGGGAGGGCGGCTTTGATTGCGGGAGCAATCAACTCAGCGCCTTCCTATACCTGTTCTTTGCTAACTTTCTTGCAGGAGCAAGAAAGTTAGTCTCCGAAGGAACCGGAACCATCGTTCTTAATAACAAAAAAAGACCGTCTGGAATTTCCAGACGGTCTTTCTATTATTCTTCATATCCCTTGGGGTTGCTGCTCTGCCAGCGCCAGGAATCCCGGCACATATCCTCCAGATTCTTTTCCGCTTTCCAGTCCAGCTTTTGGGTGCTCTTACAGGGGTCAGCATAACACACCGCCACATCGCCGGGACGGCGGTCTACGATCTCATAAGGAACAGCGACCCGGTTCACATTGATGAAGGTGTGTACCATATCCAGCACGCTGTAGCCGGTACCGGTACCCAGATTGAACACTTCACAACCGGCATTTTCCAGAGCGTACTTCACCGCCGCCACGTGCCCCTTTGCCAGGTCCACCACGTGAATGTAGTCCCGGACACCGGTGCCGTCGGGGGTATCGTAGTCGTTGCCGAACACGCTGAGTTTCTCCCGTCTGCCCACCGCCACCTGGGTGATATAGGGCATCAGATTGTTGGGGATTCCACGGGGATCTTCGCCGATGCGTCCGCTCTCGTGGGCACCAATGGGATTGAAGTAGCGCAGCAGCACCACGCTCCACTTTTCGTCAGCTTTGGCAATACCGGATAAGATCTGCTCGGTCATATACTTGGTCCAGCCGTAGGGATTGGTGCAGCCGCCGGTACGGCTGGTCTCCCGCAAAGGCATCTCATTATCGCTGCCGTAGACCGTAGCGGAGGAAGAAAAAATGATATTCTTCATTCCCACTTCAGTCATCACCTTGGTGAGCACCAGGGTAGAATTAAGGTTGTTATCATAGTAACGCCAGGGCTGGGCGACGCTTTCGCCCACTGCCTTCAGACCTGCGAAGTGAATGACGCAGTCGATCTCGTTTTCGGCGAAGATCTTACGAAGCAGTCCTTCGTCCCGGACATCGCCCTCATAAAAGCGAAGGGTCTTTCCGGTGAGCTCCTGAACCCGGTCCAAAGACTTCTTGCTGGAATTGCACAGATTGTCGATGACCACCACGCCGTAGCCGCTTTCCAGCAGCTCCAGACAAGTGTGGCTGCCGATATAACCGGCACCGCCGGTAACCAAAATATTCATACGGGCATCCTCCCCAATTTATGTTCTGTTTTAATTTTACTGCAACATCTGTAAAAAAGCAAGCCATCTGGTTTGTTAAATTCTATCATTGTTATTTCGCAGGTGATATAATAATGCACATCAATTCTGCTGCTTTCCATCCGCACCCAATAGCCCCGCCAAATTCCGGTTTATCGAGTAATCAATGTAGGGCGGGGCCTGTCCTGTTGCGGTACCCGGCAGTCACTTCGCCTATCAAAGCAGGCTCGTGCCTTGCCGACCGCAGCCACTCGCTCAGGTCGCTTTTTCCGCCACCGGCGGCGCTCCCATCGCTC
>JAFSFK010000001.1 GCA_017435245.1 Oscillospiraceae bacterium
ATGGAAAATGGAAAATTGAAAATGATTGTGTCGGCTACGCCGACGTTTTAAATTATTTTCCGAAGGAAAATACCACAATTTTCAACTTTCAACTTTCAATTTTCAATTCGCTCGTCAGAGCGTTAAATCGGAATTTGAAGGGGGATCGATACTGAGCTGAAATTTGCCGCTTATGACAGCGCCGTGCAGGAATTGCCTGCCGGGGGCATCCCGGCCGATAAATTGGAATTTACCCGGGAAATAGATTGAAAAGCAAAGAATTATATGTTATACTTGCTATGATAGAATGGGTAAAAAGGAGTATTTATGAAAGCAAAGAGAATTTTGATGACCGTCCTGGGTGTTTGCGCAGGTGCGGTGAGTGTGGGCTTTTTCAAGCTGGCGGCCTTTGGCGTAGATCCGTTTCAGACTACCATGGCGGGTATCGACCAGATGTTTTCTCTGGATTTCGGCACGTTGTATGTGATCGTCAATGCTTGTCTGCTGATCTTCTCTCTGGTATTTGACCGGCATTATATTGGTCTGGGTACCTTCATCAATCTGCTCCTCACCGGTTACATTACCGACTTTTCTCTTGGCACCCTGCAAAGTATTTTCCCGGAGGCGTCCGTTGCCATCCGCATCGCCAGCTTTGTGTTTGGTTTTGTGGCCATCTGCTTTGCCTCCTCTTTGTACATGACTGCCGATATGGGCGTGTCTACATATGATGCTGTGGCGCTGATCCTTACCAATAAGTGGAAGCTGGGCAAATTTAAGTACATCCGTATTGCCACCGATGTGTGCTGTGTGGTGCTGGGTGTGGTGCTGTTTCTGGTGGGCGGCGGCACATGGAGCGGTGTTCCTGCCATCGCCGGTGTGGGTACTATCCTGACGGCTTTCTTTATGGGACCGCTGATCGACTTCTTCAACCGGAAGTTCTCCGTTCCCTTCCTGAACAGGGGCAAGAAAGAGGCGTAATGACTATGTACACAGGAATTTACAGAATTGCCGATGTGGCAGTGGAAATTCAGTCCGTTTACAATGGGATCCACATTTACTGTGCGGAATACCGTTGGGACGGTCCTGCAGAGATCACCATTACCACATCTGCTGAGGATATTGAATACGAGCAGGAGAGAAGTGACCTGGAAAACCAATTGGAGGGCAAGCCCGTGGGCGCCTTTTCCAAGCCTTATTTGGAAACGCTGGCGGTCTACCGGAAGCTGGCGGACCAGCTCTTAAGCCGGGACATCTTCCTGTTTCACGGATCCGCCATCGCTGTGGATGGCCGGGCGGTCCTGTTTACCGCAAAGAGCGGAACGGGAAAGTCTACCCACACCAAGCTGTGGCGGGAGACCTTTGGTGACCGGGCAATGATGATCAACGATGACAAGCCTCTGCTGAAGGTCACTGAGGATGGTGCGCTGGTGTGCGGAACGCCCTGGGACGGTAAGCACCGGATCAGTACCAACTGCATCGTGCCTTTGGAGGCCATCTGCGTCCTGGAACGGGGCGAGAAAAATGAGATCTGCAGCATAACGGCACGGCAGGCCCTGCCGATGCTGATGCAGCAGAGCCATCGCTCCAAGGAGCCTGTGGCCATTGCGCAAATGCTGCAGGTGATCAATAAGCTGTCCAGCCGTGTGCGGTTTTACCGCTTGCGGTGCAATATGGAGCCGGAGGCGGCACAGGTGGCTTACAACGGAATATTCGGATAAAAATACTGCCGCTGGATTTTCCAGCGGCAGTTGTTGCTTGATGGATAAATTCCAATTTATCGAGCTGACGCTCGATAATAATTGAAAATGGAAAATGGATAATGGAAAATGATTGTGTGGCCTTCGGCCACTATTTAAATTATTTTCCAGAGGAAAATACCACAATTTTCAATTTTCAACTTTCA
>JAFSFK010000076.1 GCA_017435245.1 Oscillospiraceae bacterium
GAAAATGGAAAATGGAAAATTGAAAATGATTGTGTCGGCTACGCCGACGTTTTAAATTATTTTCCGAAGGAAAATACCACAATTTTCAACTTTCAACTTTCAATTTTCAATTCGCTCGTCAGAGCGTTAAATCGGAATTTATCTTTGTGCAGTCTGTAAGGAATGGGGGAGGACAATTGCGCAAAATGCCGAAACTGTTGCCGGTCTATTGCAAAGAAATCTGATATCTGTTAAACTGTATACTAGAAAATTATGGGTCGTGCCCGAAGAAAGGATGCGTAGCTATGAAGAATCTATTGGCGTTTGACTTGGGTGCCAGCAATGGCCGTGCCATTTTGGGTCAGCTGGAAAACGGCAGGATCACCATGACCGAGCTGCACCGTTTTGAGAATAATTACATCGAGGAAAACGGTGTGTTTTACTGGAATCTGCCGTACCTGTTTGAGGAAATGAAAAAGGGCCTGAAGGCCTTTAAGGACGCAAATGTAGGCGATCTGGATTGTTTCGGCATCGACACCTGGGGCGTAGACTACGGCCTGCTGGATGAAAACGGCGAGGTGCTGGGGAACCCCCGGTCTTACCGTTATGCTGTGGACGGAGACTGCGAGGCGGCTTGGGAGAAGGTGGATTTTCCCACGCTGTTCAGCCGTACCGGTATCGCTAACCAGAGCTATAACACCGCCTATCAGCTTTACCGCAGAAAGCGGGAGGGGGACTGGGCCCTTGACAAGGCGGCTACCATGCTGCTGATGCCCGACCTGCTGGGCTATCTGCTCACCGGCGAAAAGAAGTCTGAGTACACCATCACCACCACCACGATGCTCTATAACCCCACTACCCGGGATTGGGATTGGCAGACCATTGAGCAGCTGGGACTGCCTAAGGAAATGTTTACGCCCATCGACCGGGCAGGTCAGCTCCGTGGCTGTCTGCGGCCGGAGATCGCTGAGGAGATCGGCATCAATCAGGCCGCCTTTGCCGCCGTTGGCTGCCACGATACCGCATCTGCGGTGGCTGCCATCCCCGGTACCGGTAACTTTGCATTCTGCTCCTCCGGTACCTGGAGCCTGTTTGGCGTGGAGACGGACAAGCCCATTCTGACAGAGGATGTGCGTAATGCCAACTTCACCAATGAGGGTACCATTCAGGGCGGCTTCCGTCCCCTGAAGAATATTATGGGTCTTTGGCTGATCCAGGACTGCCGCCGTCAGTGGCAGAGCCAGGGTATGGACATCAGCTGGAACGATATCGTTAAGGAAGCGGAAAAGGCGGAGCCTTTCCGTACCATCATCGACCCGGAGTGCTCTGAGTTCTTTGCCGGCGGCGATATGGTGGGTAAGATCCAGGCGTTTGCCCGGAGAACAAATCAGCCTGTCCCGGAAACTGTGGGACAGGTGGCTCGTGCGATCTACGAATCCCTGGCGCTGAAGTACCGCTGGGCACTGGAGCGTCTGGAGGAGATCAAGGGAGAAAAGCTGGGCCAGCTGAATATCGTAGGTGGCGGCATCCAGAATAAGATGCTTTGCCAGATGGCGGCGGACAGCCTTGACCTGCCTGTGGTCACCGGCCCTGTGGAGGGTGCTGCCATTGGTAATCTGCTGGCACAGGCCATCGCTCTGGGTGAGGTGAAGGATCTGGAGGAGCTGCGTCAGATCGTCCGAAATTCGGAAGCTGTTTCCGACTACACCCCCAACCATACGCCCGAATGGGAGGCAGCCTATCAGAAGCTGCTGAGCCTGTAACAGAAAAGAATTCCCCGGAGCATTGCTCCGGGGAATTTTTATGGCGGTGTGGATAAATTCCGGTTTAGCGCTCTGACGAGCGAATTGAAAATTGAAAGTTGAAAGTTGAAAATTGTGGTATTTTCCTTCGGAAAATAATTTAAAACGTCGGCGTAGCCGACACAATCATTTTCAATTTTCCATTTTCCATTTTCAATTATTATC
>JAFSFK010000006.1 GCA_017435245.1 Oscillospiraceae bacterium
ACTCATAGAAAACGCCGTAGCCCATAGTGGTGACGCTGTCGGGGAGGTTCACGTTCTTCAGCTTGTAGCAGCGGGAGAAGGTCTCGCCGTCCATAGTGGTCAGCGTGCCGGGCAGATTCACTGTCTCCAGATTATAGCAGTTGTAGAATGCGCCGTAGCCCAGACGGGTAACACCCTCGGGGACCGTAACGCTTTGCAGATTGCTGTTATAATCCATAGCATAATTGTTAATGGCCACAACAGGCATACCACCCAGCTGGCTGGGGATGACGACATCATAGAAGCTGCCGCTATAATCCATAATGGTAACGGTACCGTCACCGTTATCTTCATAATGGAAGCAATCCTCCAGGATCTGCTGATCGCCGCAGGCGGTACAAACGCCGTTTTCATAGCTGTGGCTGGGCTCGATGACCGTGGTGTAGCTGTAATCGCAGTAGCTGCAGCGGTGGATCATCTCGCCGGGCTCGGTGCAGGTGGGATCCTTGGTCTGCTCGCCGTACATCTGGTGGGAGATGTAGGGAGTGATCCGGAAGCTGCCGGTCATATTGGAATCCTGATAGCTGAACTGCAGTTGCACCACATCGCCTGCGTTGAAGATAGCACCGAAATTATACTCGGAGGGCCAACAGGGGTCGGTCTGCTCGTTGTAATTCCACTTCATCGTATAGCGCAGTGTTTCCTGAGTTTCTACCTTGAAGCTATAGCTTTCCGAGGCAGGGACGGAAAGTTCCAGAGTGATGACCTCACCGGGCTGGCTGATGAAAGCAGTGTACGGCATATCCAACTGCAGCACACCCTCCTGGTGGCCGCACAGGGTGCAGATGCCGTCCTCGCCCATCTGGTGAGAGGGGATGTCCTTGGGGGTCTGCTTGACCACGGCGTTACACAGGCTGCAGTCGGTGTAAATGCTGGTGCAGTCCTCCCGGGTGGACAGAACAGAAGCGCCGTCGGTATCACAGTGGACAGTGATATAACCGTTGAACAGTCGCTCGTTGCCTTCGCTTTCGATGAAGATATTGCTCCAATCTTCCTCACTGCCTTCAAAGAAAATGTGGTGCAGGGCGTAGCAGTTGGCAAAGGCCAAGGATTGAATCTCGGTGATATTGGCACCCAGGTAAATCGTCTCCAATGCGTTGCAGCTGGAGAACAGTCCCGCAGGCAGGACGGTAACACCGCTGCCGATGGTGGCGGTCTCCAGATCGTAGCAGTTCAGGAACAGGTTGTAGCCAAGGGAGGTCACGCTGTCGGGAATGTCGATCTGCTTCAAGCGGTGGCAATTCTCGAAGGCATAACCGCTGATGGTAGTCAGCGTGCTGGGGAAGCAGACACTTTCCAGAGCGCCGCAGCCGGCAAAGCAGTATTCGTCCAGAGAGGTGATGCCCTCGGGAATGGTAACGGACTTCAGCTGACCGCTGCCGCTGAAGGCGCCGTAGCCAAGAGCGGAGACAGCTTTGCCGTCCAGCTGACTGGGAACGGTCACATCGTAGAAGCTGCCGTAATAACCGCTGATGGTGATGGTGCCATCATCATTTTCGTAATAGCCGAAGCACTCCTCCAGGATCTGCACTTCGTCGCAGCCGGTGCACTGGCCGTTTTCGAAGCTGTGGCTGGGCTCGATGATCGTGGTGTAGCTATAATCGCAGTAGCTGCAGCGGAGAGTCATCTCGCCGGGCTCGGTGCAGGTGGGATCCTTGGTCTGTTCGCCGTACATACTGTGACAAACACTGGGGGTGATCCGGAAGCTGCCGGTCATTTCGGAATCCCAGTAGTTGAATTCCAGGCGAACGGTATCGCCCTGTGCATAGATAGCGCTGCAAGAGGTCCATTCCGGAGCATAGACATCGTAGCTGGCATCGCCATTGTTAAAGTGGAGCGTGCAGTTCAGATTGTTCTGCGTTTCTATCTTAAAGAAATAGCTTTCATCGTAGGGGATGGTGAACTCCACGCAGACGGAACCGTTGGGTTCGCTGATGGTAGCGGTATACGGCACATCCAGCTGCAGCACACCCTCCTGGTGGCCGCACAGGGTGCAGATGTCATTCTCGCCCCAAATATGGGTGGGAGTTTCTTTGAGCTTTTCGGAAACACTAGCCTGGCACAGGCTGCAGTACAGATTGGTGGAGATGCAGGTGTCTACATAGCTCAGGACACTGTTGCCGTTTTCGTCGGTGCCATCGGTACCGCAGTGTACGGTAGAATCGGTCAAGTTGTGGTTATTGATACCGATATACAGGTTATCCCACTGCTCCTGAGTACCCAGGAAGAAAGCGTGGACGAGATTGTCGCAGTTGATAATGGCGTCGTCTTCAATGCGAGTAAGACCACTGCCCAGAACCATAAGTTCCAGAGCGGAGCAGTCGTTGAAAGTACAGCTGTTAATAGTGGAAATGCCGTTGCCGATATACACGCTCTCCAGTGCGCTACAGAAGGCAAAAGCGCTGGATTCCATAGAGGTCACACTATCCGGGATCCGAACCTCCCGCAGTGCAGAGCAGCTGGCGAAAGCGCTGTGACCGATGGTGGTGAGATTGCTGCCGAAGGTGATGTTCTCCAGAGCGGAACAACCGTTAAATGCGTTGGCGCAAATTACGGTGATGGAGTTGGGGAAAACGATGCTCTTTAAGCTATTGCACTCCCAGAATACGGAGGGGGTCAATTGTGTCAAACCGGAGGACAGGGATACGGCGCTCAAAGCAGCACAATTGCTGAACGCGCTGCTCTGCATTTCGGTAACGCTATCGGGAATGACAACGGACTCCAGACCGGAGGCCTCGAAAGCGCACTCTCCGATCTTTTCCAGTCCCTGAGGAAGCTCGATGGAGGTGAGTTTATAGCAATTGTTGAAAACCCTGGTGTCGATGGTCTTCAGGGTGCTGGGCAGGGTCACGGAAGTCAGATTCTCGCAGCAGTTGAAGGTGTGGATCAGAGACTCAACACCTTCGGGGATCACAACGCTGGTGATGTTCTGATTTCCGTCAAAAACATTACCCAAACGTTTAACGGGATAGCCGCCCAGCATAGCGGGGATCTCGATTTCTGCGTCAGAGCCGTTATAGTAGTTGATCTCAACAAAACGGGTGTTGTTGTCGCCGTAGAGGATGTTGTACTGGAACTGGTTCAGGAGGGCTTCCTCCGCACCGCAGGCTCCACAGATGCCGTCTGCAAAGCTATGATCCACATAAATGATCTCCGTGCGAGTCTCGTCGCAGCCTTCTGTGGTACAGGCGTAGACGACGGAACCGGGCGTGGTGCAGCTGGCAGCTACGGTCTCAGTGCCCTCGTCCCAGCTATGGTCACCGAAGATCTCCCGGGAATAGTGATCACCGCAGTAGATACAGGTGTAGTTTTCCTCCACCGGGGTAACGCAGGTGGGGTTGCCCACGGAAGTACATTCATAATCGTGGGACACGGATAAAACGACAGGGATACTGCCGGTTCTGTTTTCATCGTAATACCGGGCACCCAGATAGTACAGGGTGTCCTTTTGCAGTGTGTAAGTCACGGAGAAGTTACCGAGATTGCCGCCATCATCATCTTGGGACAAGGCGTTTTTCTCCGCGTCGCAAATATAGCCGTAGGTATCATTGTGCTCCGGGGAGACGGATTGAAAGGTATAGCCTTCTGTCTGACTGGGGGTGAAGGGGATGTATGCGATCATACCCGCTTCGGAGATCTCAGCCAGAACAGAGCCATCTACAGTAATGCCGTTTTCCACAGACTCCTCAGCAGAGGCGTCAGTAGGTTCCTCGGTTGGTTCCTCAGTGGACTCCCCGGTGGGAGCCTCGGTGGGAGTACTTTCCGTTACGGTATCTTCTTCTGTAGCGGAAACGTGGATGTGCTGGGCAGGCAGATAACTAAGAATCATTATCAGTGCCAGCGCAAAGGCTAAAATTCGTTTGCACGTGTTCATGTTGTACCTCCTTAAAGTGTTCGCCGGAGCGATTATACAACACAGCCTTTTGGGGGTTCCAAAGACCGTAAATATACAGTATACATTATACTATAAGAAAAAATTTCCGTCAATGAAAAGCCACGGAAATACTGCCCAAATTTCCCAGTGAAATTTGTGTACTTTCACTTGGTAAAAACTGGCAGTTCCTAAATGTTCAAATTCCAGTTTATCGTGCCGATAAACGAATTGATAATGGATAATGCATAATGGATAATTATGGTATTTTCCTTTGGAAAATGATTTAAATAGTCGCCTTTGGCGACACAATCATTTTCAATTTTCCATTTTCCATTTTCAATTATTAT
>JAFSFK010000077.1 GCA_017435245.1 Oscillospiraceae bacterium
ACACCGGAAGGGACTCGAACCCCCAACCCTCGGAACCGGAATCCGATGCTCTATCCATTGAGCCACCGGTGCATAGCCAAGTTATTATAGCAAGCTTCCCCGGATTTGTAAAGTGCATTTTCAAAAATTCTCTCCGCCTTTTCCGATTCTTCACGACAAAGTGTTGTTTTTCCCGCCGGGATATGATATACTCGCCTCAAAGATCATTCCTTACAGGGAGGTACCACTATGGCATCTGTCCACCATTTCCGCACCGCATTCCGGGGCTTTAACCGGGAAGATGTGGTTCAGTACATTGAATATATGAACAATCAGCACAACGCAAAGATCGAAAAGCTCAATGAGCAGCTTGCAGCTGCCCAGGCACAGAGCGCAGATCCCGAGCTGCTGGCTCGGCTGGAAGCTGCGGAGGCTCGCTGCGCACAGCTGGAGGCACAGCTTGGAGCAGAAAACGCCCCTGTCACCACCTCCGAGGAGGAGCTGGAAGCCTACCGCCGGGCAGAACGCACCGAGCGTCTTGCTCGGGAGCGGGCACAGCAGATCTATACCCAGGCCAACGCCGTCCTGGCCGACGTGACCGTCAAGGCAGAATCCGCTTCCAACCAGATCAGCGCCATTGCCGATCAGGTCCACGCCCAGCTGGAGCAGTACCAGCAGTCCGTGTCTGCCACCAAGGATGCTTTCCAGGAGGCGGTTGCCACCCTGTACACCATCCGTCCCGAAGAATAAACCAAAATTGGGAAAGCCCTGTGGCTTTCCCAATTCTTATGAAAGGCAAATTTATGGAACTGATCATCCCGGAATACTATAACCGTTTCCGCTGCATTGCCGCTGCTTGTCCCGACAGCTGCTGCAAGGAATGGGCAGTGGATGTGGACGCCGCCTCTGCCGCCCGATACCGGGCACTGCCCGGCGAGCTTGGCGACCGGCTGCGTGACCTGCTGCACGATACCCCCGACGGCACCGTTATGACCATCGAGAACGGACGCTGCCCTATGTGGCGGGAGGACGGACTGTGCCGCATTCAGGCTGAGCTGGGGCACGATGCCTTATGTCAGGTCTGTCAGACCTTTCCCCGGCTGCGCCACGACTATGGCGATTTTGTGGAACTGGGATTGGAGCTTTCCTGCCCGGAGGCTGCCCGGCTGATCCTCACATCCGAGGATACCATCACCCTTCAGACCCTCCCCGGCGGTGAGGACGGCGACTACGATACAGATGCTATGCACACCCTGCGCCGCAGCCGGGAGGAATTTCTGGCATACCTGTCCACCGCCGAAAATCTCCCCAATGCACTTGCCGTCCTGCTGCTCTATGCTTATGACGTTCAGTCGGAGCTGGATGGGGGCGAGGCAGCGATCCTTGACCCCCAACATTCCCTGGAACAGGCACAAAAATTTGCGAAACCCGGCAATATGGCGGATATTTTCCGTTTCTTCGGTACTTTGGAGATCCTCACGCCCCAATGGAAAACCATTCTGGAGGGCGGTCCCGCTCTCTTGCGCTGGGATCCCCGGCTGAAGTATTTTCTTACCTATCTCATCCGCCGGTACTGGCTCCAGGCGGTATCCGATTACGACCTTGTGGGGCGGGTAAAATTCTGCATCACCGCCTGTCTGATGCTCGGTGCTATCGCCGGTGATACCCAGGAAACCGCCCAGCTGTTTTCCAAAGAGATCGAAAATGACCCGGACAATGTGGATGCCATTCTGGACGGTGCTTACCGGGAACCTGCGCTGGCAGATATCCTTCTGCTGGGACTTCTTCTGCTATAAACAACAAACGCACATCCATCATCCGATGAATGTGCGTTTTTATTTTGCAGGCAAATTCCGGTTTATCGAGCAGTTATATGCTGCGTACAAATGATTCCGCCGTAGGCGACCTACTTACTTGTTTCGCCAAGAAAGTAGGCAAAGAGGCGACACGGTGAGGCGCTGAGTTGATTGCTCCCGCAATCAAAGCCGCCCTCCCCGTGACCCCTGCCGGCACGCATTTTCGTTTGTTCAGCAATCCTTTTCCGAATTTATGGA
>JAFSFK010000078.1 GCA_017435245.1 Oscillospiraceae bacterium
ATCGCTCCCCCCTGCCGGCACGCATTTTCGTTTGTTCAGCAATCCTTTTCCGAATTTATGGAGTACTGTGCTCTCAAGAGTTGCGTTCCTTTTAACAAAATGGAAACAGAAGGCTTTGCAACACAGGAACGATACCGAGCGTAGCTTTGTCGATGATTGCCGCACAGTGCACGAATTGCCTGCCGGGGCATCCCGGCCGATAAACTGGAATTTGTTATTCTCTAAAACTTCTGCATTATGACGGCGGTGCCGACGGATAAACGGGCATCGTCAATACCGGCCCGGGCCAGGAGCGGCAGCTCCGTTTCACTGCCGTGGGGGACGGCCCAGGCACCGGCATCGGTACCGGACGCTATAAGACCTTTATACCGACTGAGGTTTTCCAACGCACTGTCCAGAATTTGAGATACCTCCCGGTCAGGATAACGGCCTGTGCCTAAAAGATTTCCAATAGTGGACACAGTGGGTACCCACACCGTTCCGGCTTCCTCCATTGCTGCCAGAGCATCCTCATCCAGATAAGCGCCGTGTTCCACGGAATCGATCCCTGCCCTTGCCGCAGTCTCCACCGTCCGGGCACCGTTGGCGTGGGCAGATACCGCCATTCCCTCTTCGTGGGCAATGTGGATCAGTTCAGCAATTAAGGAAGGATCTAACCCCGGTTCTGTCAATAGGCCGCATTGATTGAAATCCATAAGACCGGAGATCATTATTTTAATAAAATCCGCACCGGCATTTTTTTGTTGAATCACCAACTGGGCATATTCTTTGAGATCACGATATTGCAGACCGATAAAGCCGCCGTAATGACCTGCACTGCAAAGCGGCGCCAGCGGTGTACGGTAGGTAATACCGTATTCCGGTGCCAGCGCACGGGCAGCAGCTCCGGCACCCCAGCGGTCACCGCAATCCCGGAGATACGTGTAATCCCGAAGACGGTATTGCTCTAATATGCCACGAATATAGGAAATATCGGGTTTTTCTGCGTGACGCATAATGGAATCACGCCAGTACTTCCCATCCAGGATCATATGCATATGACAATCTGCTTTCATTATCTCACCTCATTTCCTCCAGTATACCCAGCCAATGGAATAATGTCAAATTCCGATTAATCGAGCAACTACTGTAGGGGAGAGCATCGCTCGTCCCTACGATCCCATCGATAAACCAAAATTGGTGCTCAGAAAAAGACTTTCCGTTCCATCGCTTCCCGGGCGGGACGGCAGATGCCCAGAAAGATCAGAAAGCCGCCCAGCAGGACCAACGCCGTCAGCGGGTACAGCGACCAGCCGATAAAGGCGGTACCAAAGGTATGTTTCAGGAGAAATTCGATCAGCACCATAAAGGTACCTGAAGCCAAAAAACCACCCCCTGCAATATAAAGCTTTCCCCGGTGGACATACCGCAGCAGCGTTACCATTGCAGTCAGGATCAATCCCACGCCACCGGTTACCGGAAAGGCAAAGGTTAAAAACCAGCTGCCTGCTGTCATCAGATCAATATACAGCAGGTAAACCGCAACCGCTGCGAAGGTGCAAGGGGTGAAGATCACCGGATTTGGCCTGCGGAACCACAGGGGTAGCGCCAGTGCCACATAAAAGATCACCAACGCACCAATCACATAGCCGGACCAGGTAACTTTCCGGTGCAGCTGCAGATCACACAGCAGTACCACCAGAGCAGCAGTAATGCAAAGCACGGTCAGACTGATGGGCAGTGCTCTGGAGGACCGGGTATCAGAGGGGTATTCATTTTGCGGGTACAGAGGCTGTACCTGCGGTCTGTGTATTTCCGGATGATAGACCCGAGTCTGACACAGGGGACATTTACTTTCTGTGTCCGCCAACCGGACACCGCATTGGATACAATACATACTGCCTCCTTAATTACTTTCCACCGTCACCGGCAGACCCAAGTCACGGAGTACCCGGTGAAAACACCGCTCCAGCTCCGGCTGTCGGATATTCCGGATAAAGTTGATATAAACCGTATCGCCGTAGGACAGCACACCGCAGTTGTAGGGAGCTGTGGCCTGTGCGCCCAGAATAAAATCCAAGCGCTCCACATAGGGTGTCATTTCCTCCGGCAAGGTCACCTGCCCCAGATTGGAAAGAGTCAGGCAGGACTTACACTCACCCACGGCGTCAAAAACCGCCTTCATCACCATATTTTTGATAAACAACGGCATAATACGCACAGCCATTACCTTTTCGCTTGCCACATTGGTGGCGATCATCCTGCTCATATGCTTGGCTGTGTTCTCCAGACCCATCCGGTGCTGTATGATGCTACAGATCTCCGTGAGGGAGTATTGTCCCAGCTTTGGCAGGATTTCCGGCGTGGTGTACATAGCGAAATTGCGCAGGGTCTTACTGGGAAAAAGCTTCCGAAGATTTACCGGGATCAGTACCTTGATGGGCTTGCGGCGGCGGATATCCCGGACCTTTTCCTGCTGCAGCTGCTGCAGCGCATCCATCAGCACGGCAGTCAGAAATACGGTCAGGCTGACACCATGCTTATGTGCCATCTCTAACAGCGCCTGTACCGGAAGCTGAAAGCAGGTCAGATGAAGATAGCCATTTGCCGTGGGAGTACCCGATAGATGCCAGGCAGTTCTTTGCTGGCGGCTGGCCTGCAGTGGTCCTGCCCAGCGCAGAAAGCTGTCTTCCAGTTCTTCCTGTTTGGGAGATTCCCGCCGGTCAAGAATCCCGTGGGTAGCGGGAATGGAGATGTGGTGTTTTTGCTCCAAATATTCAGCAACAAGACTCTTTAGAAAAACAAGGCCCCCGGTACCGTCGGTCAAAGAGTGGAAGTATTCCACAGCGATCCGGTTTTGGTAGACGATGACCCGCAGGGCACAGCGCCGGGTCTCCTCCTTACTCATCCGGGTCAGGGGATAACTGTGCTCCCGGCCGATGGGGGGCGTCTGGGAAATCTGCTGCAGGTAGTACCAGAAAACGCCCCGCCGCAGCCGTGCCGCTATGGAAGGAAAGCGTTTTACCGTAATGTCCAGTGCCGATTGCAGAACGTCCGGATCCACCGGCTCTGTCAAGGTAGCAGACAGGCGGAATACATTGATCCAGTTTTTCCGCCGGGCGGCGGGATATATTTTAGCTGCGTTGTCCAGAGGAAGCCAGCGCAGAGGCGTTGTTTGGGACATGATCGTTCCTCCCGGAATGTTTTCTGATATTCTATGGGTACAGGCAAGAAAAAACAACCTGCGGAAGGGAGAATCCCCTTTCGCAGGCTCAACGGTTGGTAGAACCGATTCTCTCCCGTGGGGAGAAATACAAATTCCAGTTTATCGATTAGTTTGCACCGCACTAAAAGGCCCCCTTGCCTAAAGG
>JAFSFK010000079.1 GCA_017435245.1 Oscillospiraceae bacterium
ATCGCTCCCCCCTGCCGGCACGCATTTTCGTTTGTTCAGCAATCCTTTTCCGAATTTATGGAGTACTGTGCTCTCAAGAGTTGCGTTCCTTTTAACAAAATGGAAACAGAAGGCTTTGCAACACAGGAACGATACCGAGCGCAGCTTTGTCGATGATTGCCGCACAGTGCACGAATTTCCTGCCGGGGCATCCCGGCCGATAAACTGGAATTTGAACATCTCTAGGATACCACAGCTGTAACGCAAAATTTACACAATCAGGGCGCAAAGGTATTTTTCCTTTCTTGCGTACCGATAAAAGAAATGGTATAATGAAAAAAACTGTTTGCGAGGAAATGTCTATGAAAACCCTGCTGCATATCTGCTGCGCCCCCTGTGCCAATCAGTGCATCGAGGTGCTGAGGGGAGATAAAATTGAGGTCACCGGCTTCTGGTACAACCCCAATATCCACCCCTTTACCGAGTACCGTGCACGGCGCAACTGCTTAAGAGATTACGCCCCCACCATCGACCTGCCCCTGATCGAGCAAAACGATTACGCCCTGCGGCCCTTCATCCGGGAGGTCGCCGGGGATATCGGAAACCGCTGCGGTAAATGCTATGAAATGCGGCTGTTTGAGACCGCCCGGCAGGCTGCCGAGGGGGGCTTCGACAGCTTTACCTCCTCACTCTTTATCAGCCCTTACCAGAATCACGAGCTGATGCGCCAGACTGCGGAGCGGGCAGCGAAAGAATACGGTGTGGAATTTCTGTATCGGGATTTTCGTCCCTACTTCCGTGCCGGACAGGAGGTCGCCCGGGAGCTGGGTTTTTATATGCAGAAATACTGCGGCTGCGTCTTTTCCGAAGAAGAAAGATACTTGAAAAAGTCTAAGATCATTCCCTAGGAGGAACTATGAAGGATTTACAGTTTATCGTCCCCTGCCTTTTTGGCTTGGAGGGCATTGCCGGCGACGAGCTGCGCCGGTTAGGGATGGAAAATGTCCGGGTGGAGGACCGCCGTGTCCTGTTCACCGGTGATACCGGCGCTATGGCAAAGGCAAATATCTGCCTGCGCACCGGCGAGCGGGTGATGCTGGTGCTGGCGCAATTTGAAGCAAAGTCCTTTGAGGAGCTGTTCCAGGGGGTGTACCGCACCAATCTGGAGGATTTCATTCCCAAGGACGGTCAGTTCCCTGTGAAGGGTCACTGCCTCAACAGCCAGCTTATGAGTGTTTCCGACTGCCAGGCGATCATCAAAAAAGCCGCCTCCAAGCGGCTGGGTGAAAAGTACGGCATCAGCTGGCTGCCGGAGAGCGGCATCAAGTTCCAGCTCCACTTTACCATCTTAAATGACCAAGTGACCCTGTCTTTGGACACCTCCGGTCCGGGTCTTCATAAGCGGGGCTACCGTGCTGTGGGCAACGACGCCCCTCTGCACGAAACGCTGGCGGCAGGCATGATCCAGCTGACCCGTTTCCGGGGCAGAGAGTTTTTGTGGGATCCCTTCTGCGGCAGCGGCACCATTCCCATCGAGGCGGCGCTGATCGCCAAGAACCGGGCGCCGGGTCTTAACCGCCATTTTTCCGCCGAGGAATACCCTTGGGTGGAAAAATCTGTGTGGACGCAGGGAAAAGAGGAAGCTAAGGATAAGGAGTTTAACGGCAAATACCGCATTATGGGTTCCGACAGCGACCCCAGCTGTGTTTCTTTGTCCTTTGCCAATGCCCGCAAAGCCGGTGTTTCCGACTGCGTTACCTTCCAGGACGGTGATGCCACCAAAATGAGCCTGCCCTCTGATTCCGGCATCCTCATCTGCAACCCGCCCTACGGCGAGCGGATGATGGAGCAGCAGAGTGCCCAGCGGCTTTATTCTGCTTTGGGACGGCATCTGAAGTTTGCCAACGACTGGAAGAAATTTGTCATCACCTCCGAGCCGGAGTTTGAGCATTACTTCGGCCGCCGGGCGGACAAAAAGCGGAAATTCTACAACGGCAAGATCAAGTGCGACTACTATATGTTCACCGATAACGCAAGAAAGAAGAAATGATATGAAGCATCTGTTTATCATCAATCCCGCTGCCGGCAGCAGAAACCAAACGGAAATCTACCGCAAGCAAATCGCCCAGGTTTGCGAGAAAAAGGGACTGGACTACTCCGTTCAGGTCTCCGCCGCTCCCGGGCGCTGCTGCAAGATCGCCCGGCGTGCTGCCGAAACCGGAGAGGAATACCGGATCTACGCCTGCGGCGGTGACGGTACCCTCAACGAAGTGGTCAACGGCGCGGCAGGCTATCCCAACGTTTCCGTCACCACCTTCGCCGGCGGCAGCGGCAATGACTTTGCCCGGATGTTCAGCCAGCCGGAGGCCTTCCGGGATCTGGAACGGCTGCTGGATTCCGAGGAAACAGAATTTGATCTGATCCGCTGCAACGACGATTACAGCCTGAATATCTGCTCCGTAGGCTTCGATGCCCGCATCGGCACCGATGTTGCCAATTATAAACGGCTGCCTCTGCTCCACGGCTTCCGTGCCTATGCCGCTTCTGTGGTGGTGAACACCATCAAAGGCGTGTGCGAACATTATGTGATCGAAATAAATGGCGAGGTCATCGACGGCAAGCAGACCCTCATCTGCGCCTGCAACGGTCAATTCTACGGCGGCGGTTTTAACCCCGTCCCCGAGGCTGACCCCACAGACGGACTGCTGGATGTGCTGGTGGTAAAGGATGTATCCCGGCTGCAGGTTGCCCAGGTCGTGGGCAAGTACAAGAATGGCAAGTATAAGGATTATCCCCATCTGATCCGGCATTTCCGTACCGATCGGCTGAAGATCACCTGCGACAAGCCCAGTCCCATCAACTTAGACGGCGAGCTGCGCCTTCTGCAGGAGGTAGAGCTTTCCATTGCTAAGGAAAAGCTGCGCTTCTTCTACCCCAAGGGCCTCAGCTGGCAGAAGGTACCTGCTGTGGCAAAATAATACATATGGAAGAATCCCCGGGCAACGCCCGGGGATTTTATAGTTTCTCGATTACTTTTTCGGATAGGGCTTTTTTACATTTGTACGACCCAAAAGATAGTCAACACTGACATCATAATAATCCGCCAGAGAATGCAGCGCTGATACAGGGATATTCAGCGCACCCAATTCATAGTCCGAGTATGTTGTCTGGTGGATCTTTAAATGCTCTGCCAAGTCCTTCTGTTTCAGGTCTTTGTCTTCCCGCAAATCCCGCAAGCGATTTTGGTACATACCATCACCTCGGAATTATTATTGCTTAAGGGATATTCCCATATTGCATTTTAAGGGATTTTCCCTTAAAATATACCTATCACAAAGGGCGGTACGCCATAGTGATGAACCGGTTTTGAACAGGTCCTTTTCTCCAATACTGCACAAAAAAATTCCCGAAATGCGTCAGTATTCCGGAAATTTTATTGTTTGTCTTGAAGAAAAGTTCCTACTTCAAAACTGCATCGCACCTCAAAAAGGCGGAGATTCTCGCCAGACAAGGAAAAAAGCGCAGAAATACTTGGTGTATTACGAGCATTTTTGCCGCCGTATGGCGTGGATAAACGCCTTTTTGAGGCGATTTATCACTATGGTGCACCGCCCAATCGGGAGGGTTTCTTATGACAACAAAAACCTTAGATCGGATCCTGGAAATTTACGAGCAAGTACGCAGCAGCGACGAAACATGCACCACTTGGGATATCTATGAAAAAAGCTATATTGAACTTTATAACTGGATGGACACCCTTTCAGAAGAAGATTGGATGCGCATAGATGATACATTCCACAATCTGTTTGATGTTCATCTGGCAATGATGGAAATTGCTGTGCATCACACCATATGACATACGCTTCCGGGCATTGCCCGGGAAGCGTATATGCTTTCAAATTTCAGTTTGTCGAGCAGTTAATGTAGGGTTGGGCCTTGGTCCTGCTTCCCTACAATGGCGTATGGAATTCGGCTCGATAAACCGGATTTTTTCTACGCCGAGAAGCAGACATTTCGCAGGACTCGCAGGAAAACTTGCCCCCAAGTGAGTTTTTCCACCGGCTGCTGTGCCACCAGCGGGATCTGCGCCAGGATCTGTTCTCCCGCCCGGACGGTCAGTGTACCCAACCGCTGTCCTGCGCTCACCGGAGCGTGTACTTCCTCCTCCAGCTGGATCTGGGTAGTAACCATACTTTTTTGCGTCTTTTCGATGAGCAAGGCTTGCTTGTTTCCCGGCACTGCTGCAACACGATCTATCTCTCCCAGCCGCACCGGCACCTGTGCCGATTCCGGCATTTCCGGTTTCACTACAGCATAATTAGCGAAGCCGTAATCCAGCATGGATTTACAGGCAGAAAACCGTTCCTGAGAGGTTTCACAACCCATCACCACAGCAATCAGTTCCATTCCCTCCCGCTGGGCAGTGGCAGATAAGCAGTATCCGGCACCGGCGGTGAATCCGGTTTTCAATCCGGTTGCCCCGTTATAAAACCGCACCAGCTTGTTGGTGTTTGACAGACCGAAAGTGCCGTTTCGCACCGTGTCCATCCAGATAGTGGTGAATTTCTTGATATCCGGATGATTTTCCATCAGCTCCCGGGACATCAGGGCAATGTCGTAGGCGGAAGTCTTATGGTTTGCCGCATCCTGCCCGTCATCCAATCCGGTACAGTTGACAAAATTGGTATCGTTCATTCCCAATTCCTTTGCCCGATGGTTCATTTTTTCAACAAAGGCACTTTCACTGCCAGCAATATGCTCCGCCATAGCACAGGCACAGTCATTGGCTGAAGAAACAGCGATGGACTTGAGCATATCGGAAACAGACATTGTTTCCCCCACCTTCAGGTAGATCTGACTACCACCCTTTGCTGCGGCGGATTCAGAGGCGGTGACCGTATCCTCCCAGCCAATGCTTCCGGAATCAATGGCTTCCATAATCAGCAGCATAGTCATTACCTTGGTCACACTGGCAGGTGCCAGAGGCTCGTGGGCATTTTGTTCATAGATCACCGTTCCCGTTGCCGCATCCATCAAAAGAGCACTTTTCGCCGGTATCTCCATTTCTACACCCCGAACCCCTGTCGGCACAAAGCCTACCAGCAGCGCCAGAACCATCACCCATACACCCATCCGCTTCATAACGATCCCTCCCCGGTTTTCTACAAAAGCATATGAGGCGTGTCCTTGTAATATGTCCCGTTGACTTTCCCGTTTTCTTTTGTTATTGTATCTCAAAGTGTCATTCTGAGCCGGTGTGGGAATTTGGAGGAATTTTCCTCAACCGCTCTGCTGATAACGAAAGGGGTCAAGCTGGTGAATGTTAAAAAAATGTCCCAGTGCGCATTATTTGCCGCACTGCTGAGTGTTTGCGCCTGGCTTAGCCTTCCGGTGGGGGATGTTGCTTTTACGCTGCAGACCTTTGGTATCTTCCTTGCGCTGGGACTGCTGGGTGGAAAATGGGGCACGGTATCCATCTTTGTGTATCTGCTGCTGGGCGCTGCGGGTGTTCCGGTGTTTTCCGGCTTCCGGGGCGGGATCGGTGTACTGGCAGGTGCTACCGGAGGATATCTGGTTGGTTTTCTTTTTTCGGGCCTGATTTACTGGCTGATCACCGCTGTGTGGGACAACTCGTCTGCGGTACGTGTTTGCGCAATGGTCTTGGGTCTCATAGGCTGCTATGCCTTTGGAACGCTGTGGTTTTGGTTTGGCTATGCCCGCAACGGCGGTATCAGCTTGATCCTTATAAAATGCGTTCTTCCTTATCTTCTGCCGGATGCTTTAAAATTGATCCTTTCCTGGTTTATGACCACTCGACTAAAACGGTTTATCGTGTAAATTCCAGTTTAGCGAGCAGCCAAAGCCTCTCTTGTGTAAAGGGAGGTGGCACGCCGAAGGCGTGACGGAGGGATTGTTAGGACAGGCAAAATCACGGAAAATGTGCGTGATTGCTACATTTTTAGAACAACCCCTCAGTCAAAAATCAAAGATTTTTGACAGCTCCCCTTACACAGGGGAGCCTTGGTGCACAGCAGCATTTCAAACTGCTCGATAAACTGGAATTTGTTTGCATATCCATCTCTCCCGGAGCATAGATTGTCCCGGGAGGTATCTTTATGCGCAAAAAGGACTTATGGATTCTATTGGGAGCGGTCTGTGCCGCTGCAATTCTGGTAATCAGTCAGTTCACCGGGTCTGTCATCCAGACCGGTTCCTGGGGTTTAAGCTTTCGACAGGAGGGCATTTCTCCCATCGGACCTGCCAGCGTAGAAGCGCTAAGAGCATACGATGCGGTGTATCTGGGAGACACCTCTCAAAAAATTCTGTACCTGACCTTTGATGCCGGCTACGAAAACGGTTGTACGGAAAAAATATTGGATGTTCTGGAACAGCACGAAATACCTGCCGCCTTTTTCCTGGTGGGTAACTACATTGAGAAAAATGCCGATCTGGTACGCCGGATGGTAGATGAGGGACACATCGTAGCCAATCATACCATGCACCACTATGATATGAGTAAGCTTTCGGATAAAGAGGCATTTTCGAAAGAACTGACAGATCTGGAAGCTCTGTTCCGGGAAACCACCGGCAAAGAAATGCCAAAATACTACCGTCCACCCCAGGGGATCTACAGTGAAGAAAATTTGAAAATGGCGCAGGAACTGGGCTACAAAACGGTATTCTGGAGCCTTGCCTATGCCGACTGGAACAACGATGCTCAGCCAACCCGGGAGCAGGCTTTCAGCAAGCTCATCCCCCGGGTGCATAGCGGTGCGGTGATACTGCTCCATTCCACCTCCGCCACCAACGCAGAAATCCTGGACGATCTGCTTACCGAATGGAAGGCTATGGGCTATTCCTTCGCAAGCATAGATCAATTATTTGACCGCTAAATTCCGATTTATCGGTGTAATGTTCGTTAGAAACTGTAGGGGCGGATATTATCCGCCCGGGGATTTTGTAAAACAAAATCCCATTACCGACAGGTGATAATATATGATTTCCTCCGGAAATCCCAATTATTTGCACACAAATAATTGGGCGGGCGATTGATAATCGCCCCTACAAGTTCTATTGAAGAC
>JAFSFK010000080.1 GCA_017435245.1 Oscillospiraceae bacterium
CCATTTCGTCGTACAAATATCCCAGGAATTCGTCAATGTCACCACCGTCCATAGATTCAATGGTGCAGACTACAATTTGCGCATTATGCTTATTGCCCAAATCAGCAAGCTTCTCTTCCAGCGCCAGTTCCTCAGAATCGTTCAAAAGATCTGCTTCATCAAAGACCTGATATTCTTTTACTTCCAGAATATCCCCTTCCGGAGTATCGGCAATATAGGGGAAGCAGGCTGCTGTTTCCAACAGGAAGGCCTCTACGCCTTCCACATATGTTTCGGTCTCGTCATAGGCTGCACGCAGCGTTTCCTCTGTGGCAAGATCAATGCTCAAGCCCTTACCGCCATAGAAGGTAAACCAACTGGTTTCGTTCTCCAGCATGATCACATAATCTGTGATGCCATTCAGAAGCGAAGCAACGTCATAATCCTCCAAGGTTTCCAACTCAGTAAACACAAAGAAAATACCAACGCCGCAGGAGTCATATAAATTTACAGCCAAATCGTTCAGTTCATCGACTTCGCTGCCAGCCAGGTATCCGATTTCATCTACCACGAAATCGACAGCTTTGGGTTCTGCGGAAACAGAGACTGCCAAGCTGAAGCAAAGGATCAGCGCAAGGAGCACAGAAATGATTTTTCTCTTCATAATGACACCTCCTTACAGCAGCCAGAACAGGTAGCTCAAGGCAAAGGATGCTGCCGTTGCCGCAGCTGCCACGCCTGCCAGCCAGGTCCAGAACTTGCCCTTATCCATAGGCAGGTCGCCGGCGATCTTACCGGTCTGACCGTTGATTCCAAAGGTGAACTTTTGTCCATTCCACTGGGTATTCAGGATCCATACGGGATACAGGGCATATCTGGCACGGCCGTTCTGCAGATTGATGGTAGAACTGACCGGCACCACAGAGGTGTATCCCTGCACCGTGGCGGCGAAGGCATCTTCGGTGCTTTTCTTGATCCGCTCATTGGCTCTTCCGATGCTGGCCTGGGCATCCACATCGTATTTGTCCGCCAGGAAGCCGGACAGATAAGCCGTATGGAAATCCACTGCCTCACCGATGTTGAAGGGTTCAATGGATTCCATCAGGGTGTCATCCATTTTGGTAGAGCCGTCCACCGGAACATTTTCAAAGCCGATACCGCCAGCACGTGTAACGGAGAAGTAGCTGGTTTCCGTATAGCGATACTGGCTGTCGCTCCAGGTGCGGGTTCTGGTAGCCTTGTAGCGGACGTGGGCATCGGCATCCGTATCAAACAGCCAAACAGGAACATAAAGACCCTTTACTTCTTTGATGTGGTTTTGGTCCTTAAACACCTTGGGAAGCAGCAGCTTACCCTTATAGTGCTCCTGCAACTTCGCAATTGCAGCCTTTTTGTCTACCTTGAAGGGGATCACCAGATCCGGCTTCAGCGCTCCGGCGAACTGCCCGGTCATGATCACGGGGTTGCCGCAGAAGGGGCATTCGCTTGCGCCGGTAGTCTCATCGGCCACGATCTCGCCGCCACAGGTATTGCAGGTGTAGACCCGCAATCCCTCTGTTTCACCAGGTTGCCAATCAGAACCGGCAGCCGTATCCCACTGCATATTCTCCTGGGGGATGGCAGCCAGTTCATTTTGATAGGCCTGTAGGGCCTCGGTCTCAAATTCTGCACTGCAGTAAGGACATTTCATCTTCTGCTGTTGGGCGTCAAATTCGATCGCACCATCACAGTTGGGGCATTTAAATTCTTGTAACACAGCCAAACTTGCTCACTCCTTTTTACTTAGTGTATTTCCGTGTTCTTACAGCGCAGAACCGCAGCTCTGGCAGAACTTGCCGCCGTCGGCGGGAGCGCCGCAGTTGGGGCAGAACTTGGGACCGGAGGGTGCAGGCGCAGGCTCGCTCTGGGGTACCGGTTCTGCCGGTACAGCCGGAGCGTAGCCGTTCAGGGTCATTCCCTGCATACCCGCACGGAACAGTTCTTCCAGTTCGTCGCACTCGGCCCGCATCTGCCGGTATTCCGGGTACAAGGTGGGATCGAATCCACCGCCAAACAAGCTGACACCCAATCCGGAACGGCGTTCAACGGTTTCCAGATTAATGGTATCCCGGTTGATCTGGAAACGCATATCGTCAAAATAGGGATGGTTCACATGGATCTGGGCATAGAAATCGTAGCTGTACTCATAACGGGGCGGATGGTAGCTGACTTCCTCGCCCTTGCTGTTGCGGTACTTTACCTCCCGATCCCTCTCACGGACATCAATATTGAAGGAAGTCACATCCTTGAAGTTGACGATATCCGCATTCTCTTCTTTGTAACTATCGGTTCTTTCTACCACAAAGCGTGAGGGAACACCGTTTACCAGCTCTGCCCGCAGGGTATAACGCTCACCGTATGCCACTGTAGGACGGAATGCATTCAGTGCTGCCTTGTTTTCCTCTCGGTATGCCAGCTGCTGTTTGATCTGTTCCACAGTAGAATGTCGGCGGTCATCAAACCAGGGGGAGAGAAGCTTTACGCAATCCTTGCAGATCTCACCGTCCTCCAGCTTTTTGTAGCCGAACATACCCACTTCTTTGCCGCAAATTTCACAGTCTTTCTTCTTAAATACATCAAACAGGCCCATAATATATCCTCCTTATACGATATCTCCGTTATCAAAGGGATCGCCGCACTCAGGGCAGAAACGAGGTGCCTTGGTGGGGTCAGCAGGCTGCCAGCCGCACTTGTCGCACTTATACTGGGGAACGCCTGCGGGCTTCTTGCCGCCGCAATTCTGGCAGAACTTGCCGGTGTTCTTGGTGCCGCAGGAGCAGGTCCAGCTGCCATCATCCGCAGGCTTGGGGCTGCCGCACTCGGGGCAGAATTTACCGGTGGCAGTTGCACCGCAGCTGCACTTCCAGCCATTCGCTGCCTGAGGCTCGGGTTTCTTACTGCCGCATTCGGGGCAGAATTTGCCGGTAGCGGTAGCGCCGCAAGCGCATTTCCAACCATCAGCAGCGGGGGCCGGTGCTGCCTGCTGTGCCTGCTGCTGGGCCATCTGCTGCTGTTGCTGCTGCATACCCATCTGATAGAAATTCTGTGCCTGGTTGAAGCCGCCGCCCATAGCACCGCCGGCCATGCCCATACCCATAAAGCCGGTCATGGCACCGGCGGAGTTTCCGGCTGCGTTTTCCATAGCATTGGCAGTAGCGGTGGTCATACGGCCGCCCATCATAAATGCGTTCTGGCCGTAAGTCATGGCGTCTTCCATCTCCTGGATCTTCTTCATATCCTCGGGATTCAGGGTGATGGGGTTCAGGGCGATCTTGGCAACCGCAATACCACGGTCTACCCACTCTGCCTGCAAGGCTTCGTTCATAGCCTTTTTCAGTTCATTGGCCTTGGCGGGGATCTGTGCGGGGCGCAGCTCCAACTCGGCCAATGCACCGAATGCAGGCTGCAGAGCGGAAACAAACTCTGTCTTCAGCTGTTCATCAATAATATCACGAGTATAAGCCTGCTCCACATTGCCGCAGACTCTGGTGTAGAACAGCAGAGGATCGGAAATGGTGTAGGAATACACACCGTTGCAGCGAACATTCACCGTGCGGCTCATGCCCAGATTTTTATTCATTACCTCGAAGATAATGGGGCTGGGGGTACCGAACTTGTTGCCCATGATCTCCTTGGTGTTGAAGTAATACACTCGCTGATCCTTGCCGGTATCGCCGCCGTAGGTGAAACGCTTGCCCACAGCCTGGAAGGTCTGCTTCAGGCTCTCACCGAAGGAGCCTGCAAAGATGGAGGGCTCGGTAGAAGTATCGTATGTATACTCACCGGGTTCGGCACAGACCTCCACCACCTTGCCCTGCTCCACGATGATCATGCACTGACCGTCAGCAACAGCAATGCCGGAGCCGTTGGAAATGATATTGTCGCTTCCCTTGGTGTTGGAGCTGCGTCCGGAGGTCCGTTTCTGACCCTTGACCACCAGGGTATCCATATCCAATGCCTCGCAGTAGAAAAATTCCTTCCATTGGTCAGCCAAAACGCCACCTAAAGCGCCAATTCCTGCTTTAATAAGTCCCATAATAAATTACTCCTTTATTCTGAATTTGTTTTTGAATAGGGGTTTTTATTCTCCTTTGGAGGATTTTTTTGCCTCCCGCAGTCTGCTGCCCAACCCATAAGCTTCATACCAGCAATGATGCTGAGGATCCACAGCGCCAAACCGCCCACGAACCACCACACGGAGATCTTCAGCCATAAGTGCAGCGCCAGTAGCACCCAGGCAGGAATACTCCATTCAAGGTTCAGCAATAAATTGATCAGCAGACAGGCTAAAAAGCTGCCTTGCCTTTTCATTCTTCGCATATATCCTGTCCCCGGATCACATTGCCACTTCCACGATCCCGGGCAGTACCGGATTTCCTTGTTGTTCCAATTCGGTTGCGCACTGGGTGCACATATCCAAATCGTCGCAAATCAGGAAACACTGATTACATACTAACCGTTTGCAGATGGGACAGTAGTTCATCTGCTCCGCCGCATTGCGGATCGCCACCTGTTTGGCTGCATAAAACTCCTGCTCGTAGATTGCATCGTAAATGATTTGTTTACTGTGTGTAGTGGGCGGTGCTTCTGCTTTCGAAAACCGTATTGGCCTGTTACCGTATTCCGAACCACAGCTCCCACAGATCACACGGAACAAAAAAACTTCCTTCGACGACAGATTTTCAAGAATCGCTTCCACTAACTTTCTCAACACACAGCCCTCCTTTCCTTATCTGACGCTATTATTATATTTTGTTTTTGGGGTCAATAAAATGGTCCTAAGGATACTTTGTGGCAAAAGTATCCCGGGGATAATGTCAAAATGCACAAGTGATCTGTTCATCGCCTGTGCATTTTGACATTGTTTCTTTAAATGCTTTCCAGGTTCTCCCCGGTCAGTTCTTCCAGCCTGCCACAGCAGCGAAACAGCTCTATATAAAGCATCAGTTCGTCACGTGAGGCGATACCCAGTTTCTGGTAGATACTGCGGTTATGCTTTTTGACCGTATGAATGCTGATAAATGCCAATTCGGGAATATCCGCAATATCGTGTCCGTCGATATAGTGGTTCAAGATCCGCCGTTCCGCAGAGGAAAGCGTCTTAGCCTTTTCTGCAAAGCTACAGAACATATCCTCCATACCGGGAGGCAGTGCGCCGGGATCTACCTGTCGGGTGTTCAATTGCGTTAGCATCCGCACACTCAGAATACCCGTTTCCGGATGGATGATGCCGTAGTCACAGAGCATATTGTAAATCAGCAGCAGCAGGACTGCCGTGATCACATAGGATACGGACAAGAACTCAAATTCCTCATCGATCACCTGCTCCACCAGCCACACGCCCACATTTAAAAGCACTACGACCAGCAGAAATGTCGTATACTTGGGAGAAGACAGCCGTTTTGTTTTCGCTGCATAGGCAATGCACAGCAGCATCATCACAATATACCCCAGCAAGTATACTGCATAAAGGCAGTGAAGCGGACCGTACTCCTTTACCAGATGGGTCATTCCGTTGACGCTTTCGATAGAAACAGACCGGTAGTACAGTCCCAGCCAGTCTCCGCTTGCTGCCAAAGCAAAAACGGCTGTACTGATACCAACCAAACACCAGGTAAGCCAGGGGCGCTTGCGCATCTGGCAAACATCATAGATGATCAGCAGCATCACCAGAATAGAAAAAGCACCGCCGAAATAAGACATGCCGTTGGCAAATTTTGCTACTACCAGAGAGTTGCAAACAGACAACAGGAAATATCCGCAATTGGAGGCAGCAACGCAGCAAAACAGCGCTAAAAACTGCGGCTTTTTCTTTTTGTCAAAAAGAAAATAGCACATCAACAGCAGGGACGAAAAAAATGCAACCACGCCGTATATGATGGGTAGAATTTCATTTTTCAAGACCGTTACTCCTCCTTTCTTCTGGCTTTTCGCCGTTATGGTAGATATATCTATACATCCAATTATATTATAGCGTTTTAAGATCTCAAATGCAATGGCTTTATTTTTTAACTGTTGCAGCATTAAATATTATACATCCCTGCCATAATACCGACATACGATAATTCAGAAACCCCGCCGGAAGATATCTCCCCAACAAAAAATCGAGCGTCCACAACGGTCAAATCCGTTATAAACGCTCGATATGGTACGGGCGACAGGACTTGTTTGCATTTTTGCCCTTGGCAAAAATTAAGGATCGCCTCCGTCCAGCCGTCGGCGGCAACAGTCCACAGGACTGTTGCATCCAGATCATTCATGTCCTGTCTTTCCTTTAACCAAAAATAAGAGGGAGGCTAGAGCCTCCCTCTTATTTTTGGTACGGGCGACAGGACTTGAACCTGCACGGTTGCCCATTGGAACCTAAATCCAACGTGTCTGCCAATTCCACCACGC
>JAFSFK010000081.1 GCA_017435245.1 Oscillospiraceae bacterium
ATTAATTACCCCAATCTCTCTAAGATTTTCCGTGTTAAAATCTCCACCAAGTCCTCGTCCACCTGCACCTGGGGATTGTCCGCATCCCAGGCCACCCGCCGGATGTTGATCAGATCCAGAGGCGAAATATTGTTGGAGGAGGAGCTTCCTCCTACAGCGCCGCAGCCCAGGGTCAGCGCTGGGAACAGCCTGGTGGTCTTGCCGATCCCTCCCAGCGCCGCCGGGGTGTTCACCAAGAACCGGGACACGGGGATCTGCAGGGCAAATTCCTCCACCACCTCCTCGTCCTTGGCATGGATGGCGAAGGTATGCCCGCTGCCCTCGTGACGCAGCACCTCGATGGCTTTGCTGAGTACCGCCTCCTTGCTGTCCATGACGAAAAAGGCCAGCACCGGGCACAGCTTTTCCATAGAGTAAGGACGGGTGGGCCCCGCCTCCTGCTCCCGGGCAACCAGCACTTGGGTGCTGCCGGGCACGGGAAATCCCGCCTTTTCCGCCAAAACCCTGGCAGACTTGCCCACAATATCCGGGTTCAGGGTTCCGTTTGGCTTGAACAGGAGCTTGGCAAGGCGACCCGCCTCCTCCTTGTTCATAAAGTAGAAGCCCATCTGGGATGCCGTCCTGCGGACGTTCTCCTCCATCTCCTTTTCCACGATGATGCTCTGCTCGGAAGCGCACACCGTGCCGTAGTCAAAGGTCTTGGAGCGCAAAATGCAGCTTAGCGCCTGGCGGATGTCGGCAGAGCGGTGGATATAGGCAGGACCGTTTCCCGCCCCCACGCCGATGGCAGGCTTGCCGCTGGAGTAAGCCGCCCGAACCATCCCCGGACCGCCGGTGGCAAGGATGAGCTTTACCTCCGGCACGTTCATCAGCTCCCGGCAGCCGTCCATGGAGGGGATACTCAGGCATCCCACCGAACCTGCCGGCGCACCGGCCTTTTCCGCCGCCCGAGCCACCACCTGTACCGCCCTTAAGGTGCAGGCGATGGCCTTGGGATGGGGGGAAAAGAGGATGCTGTTGCCGCTTTTCAGGGCGATGAGCGCCTTGTAGCACACCGTAGAGGTAGGATTGGTGCTGGGCACGATGGCGGCAATGACCCCCACCGGCACACCCACCTCCCAGTAGCCCGGCTCTTTTTTCAGTATGCCCACAGTTTTCATATTTTTAATGGCACCGGCAACATTTTTTGACGCAAATTCATTTTTGACGGTCTTGTCCTCCACATTGCCGAAGCCGGTCTCCTGCACCGCCAGCTGAGCCAGCTCCGGGGCAGCTGCGGCAAAATCCCGGGCAACCGCCGCAACGATGGTGTCCAGCTTACTTTGGGGAAAACCCGCCAAAACCACTTGTGCCTGCTCCGCCTTTTTGGCAAGCTCTCTTGCCTCCTGCCGGGCCTGCAGATCCTTATCCAAAACATCACTCCGTTCTGTTTTAATTGAAAATTGAAAGTTGAAAATTAAAAATTCAGGTATTTGCTTCGCAAATAATCTAAATAGTGACCGAAGGTCACACATTCATTTTCAATTTTCCATTTTCCATTTTCAATTCTCCTTCGGTCTTGCTGCCACCTCCGCCACCGCCTGCCGGAATGCCTCACAGGCAGCGGCGCAGGCAGACTGACTTCCGCTGAGCAGCCCGCCTCCGAAATTGGTCTCACTGGGCGGCTCATATAGTTTACATAACTTTACATCCGCAGCCTTCAGCGCCCCATCCATAGCGTACATACTCTCCAGCGGCGGAGCGATCAAATACGCCAGGGCCGTCCCCTCAGGGACCCCCGCCTCTTTGGCAAGAAAGCTGCCGCACCGGCTGACGGTGTGGGCAAGATAAGGCACCTCCCCGGCCATCTCAAAGCCGATCCGCTCCAAAGCACCCATCGCCGCCTCCATACCGCTGCGCAGTGCCCCGGGAGTAGGCGCCGCCAGGATACCGATGACCTCCCCGGCATTGGGGGTGGAGGCATTCACCGCTCCGGCGTAGAAGCTTCGGGTGTAGCACACCTTCACATCCGCCGCCTTGGTGGCCTCGTCCAGAGCGATATAGGTGGGATCGTCGGAATCGGCGGTGAGCATCCCCAGGCATACATACCCCTTAGGTGCTCCCAGGGCCTTGGCAAGGGTAGGAGCGGCAGCACTGAGATACCGCACCGCCAGCACCTTCACGGGGATCATAGGGCTTCCTCCAGATGCAGCCCCACCCCGGAGACCTTCCGCTTGAGGATGGTCTGGATAAGCCCTGCGATGTGGGCACCCGCCTCCACCGCAGGCGTACCCTGGGCGTGGATGTTTGAAACCACCGTCCGGGCAGATTCCGACACTCCCGTGTGGGGTTCGTAGGTGATATAGCAGGACATACTCTTGTCCGTCACCAGACCCTGCCGTTCACCCACCAGCACACAGACCACCTTGCAGCCGGTGATATCTCCCACCGCATCTCCGGCACCCACCCGGCAGTAGCGGACAAAGAGGCTCTTTCCCAGCTCGATGCCCTTCAATTTCAACCCGTCCCGGATGGCAGCCAGACAGTCCATGGCATTGGCCTGACAGGCAGCGGAGGAAAGGCCATCCCCCACCACGATCTGGACCACCGGCTTTTGGGGCAGATTTTGCCGGATGATCTCTTCGTTTTCCCCGTCAAAGCACCGTCCCAGATCGGGCCTTGTGAGATACTCATCCTTGTCCCGGCACCGGGTCTGCACCGCCACCAGGCCGTGCTTCCGGGGATAATCCTCCGGCACCTGAAAAAACACCGCATCCTGAGCGGCGGCGTGATCCGCCCGGAACCGGAGCATGGTCAGGGTCTTGTAGCGGGCACCGGCCCTGCCGGAGGCCAGCCGTGCCGGGGTTTTCATTTTCAGCCGTGCAAAGCCCTCCTTGTCCTGGGCATTCTCCTGCAGATACAGCTTCCTCAGATCCAGCGCAGAAATATCCTCGACTTCCCCAGGATCTCCCAAAAATTTTTCGTCATTGCGAGCCAGTCCGCAGACTGGCGTGGCAATCCGTTCCCTGTCGATCTTATCCCGCACCGGTTTTGTCGGCTTATAATCGCTCCCCTTCACCATCGGCTCTTGTAGGGGCGAGCATTGCTCCTCCGCCTGTACCTGCCCTATATTCATCCCCTGTAAGATCTCCGCCACCATAGCGGATAACTCTTGTTTGTTCATAAAAACCCTCCGTTTTTTGGAATTGAAAGTTGAAAATTGAAAATTGAAAATTATGGTATTTCCCGGAGGGAAATGATTTTAATAGTCGGCATAGCCGACACAATCATTTTCAATTATCCATTTTCCATTTTCAATTAAATAACAGGCTGGATCCATCCCCGGCCTTGGCTGTCAATCGTCCATTCTCCACAAATCCCATTTTGGTAAGCCACCGCTGGAACTCCGGGATGGCGGTCTTGCCGGTAATTTCTCTCAGTGCCGCTGTCTCCCGGAAGCCGGTGGTCTGATACCCCAGCATAATATCGTCGCCGTGGGGAATGCCCATAAAGTAGTTGCACCCGGCCATGGTCAAAAGGCTTGCCAGATTCTCGATATCGTTCTGATCCGCCTTCATATGGTTGGTGTAGCAGCAGTCGCAGCCCATACTGATGCCCGTCAGCTTGCCCATAAAATGGTCCTCCAGCCCCGCCCGGGTGACCTGCCGGGCATCGTACAGATACTCCGGACCGATGAACCCCACCACGGTGTTGACCAGGAAGGGCTGAAACCGCTTGGCAAAGCCGTAGCACCGTGCCTCCATGGTCACCTGGTCGGTGTCATAATGGGCATTGGAGCTTAGCTCCGACCCCTGCCCGGTCTCAAAATACATCACGTTGGGACCTTCCGCCGTACCGTCCCGCAGCAGCAGCTGCCGGGCCTCCTCCAGAGTGGCCGCATCAAAGCCGAAGGCAGCGTTGCCCTTCTGGCTTCCGGCAATGGACTGGAAGATCAGATCACAGGGTGCCCCCTGCCGCACCGCCTTCATCTGGGCGGTGACGTGGGCCAGCACACAAATTTGCGTGGGAATCTGCCAGTGCTCCTTAATTTCCTGAAATCTGCGCAGGACTTTGCCCACCTGCTCCGGGGAGTCGGTAACGGGATTCAGACCGATTACCGCATCCCCGGCACCGAAGCTCAGACCCTCCAAAACGGAAGCGGTGATCCCGTCGGGGTCATCGGTGGTGTGGTTGGGCTGCAGTCTGCAGGAGAGTGTCCCGGGCAGACCGATGGTGGTGTTGCAGTGGGCGGTGACGGTGATCTTGCTGGCGCAGTAGATGAGGTCTAAGTTGCTCATCAGCTTGCACACTGCCGCCACCATCTCGGCTGTCAGTCCCCGGCTGATCCTGCGGATATCCGCCCCGGAGGTGGTTTCGCTGAGCAGCCACTCCCGGAACTCCGCCACCGACCAGTTCTTAATTTTGTCGTAGACCGTGCGGTTCACATCGTCCTGAATGATCCGGGTGACCTCATCTTCTTCGTAGGGCACAGCGGGATTCTCCCCCAGATCCCCCAGGGTCAGATGGGACAGCACCACCTTTGCCGCCACCCGCTCCTGGGCGGATCCTGCCGCCAGTCCCGCCAGCTTGTCCCCGGACTTTTCCTCATTGGCCTTAGCCAAAACTTCCTTGATTGACTTAAATTCATATGTTTTTCCCAACAATTTGGTCTTTAAAATCATAGTAACCTCCCTCTCAAATTCCGGTTTAGCGAGCAGTTACGCACCGCACCCAAAGGCTCCCTTGCCTAAAGGGAGCTGTCAAAAATCTTTGATTTTTGACTGAGGGATTTGCAGCAATCGGCATCAGTATACGATACTTTTCGGCGAATTCGTACAGTATCCCCCCGACCCGGCCGTTGCCGGGCCACCCCCCTTTAGGCAAGGGGGGCGTTGGATTGTACGTCTAATCTTCTACTCGCCAAACCGGAATTTATCCATTCAATATCAGTGTCTTCACCACCACCGGAAAGCAGGGTCCCACCGGCACTCCCACATCCAGATAGCTTCCGGCAGGAAGCCGCACCCGGTCGATGCACAAGCAGGGCTTTCCGCTGCGCAGAAACAGCATCTGCCCCAACGCCTTTGCCAGATCCTGCTCGATGCACACCAGGATCTCCCGGTCTCCGAACCCTTCCAAAACGGCATCCGCCAATTGCGCCACCTGCGCATAACCCGCCCCGGCGTACCCCGGCAGCGCCAGCACCGCCTTTCCCGAATCCGCAGCTGCCAGCCGCCGGGCAATGCTCCCGGCATCCGTCTGCTCATCTTCCGGCACTGCCGCCACCGTCAGGTTTTTCAGGGGCAGCGCCACATCCCGGCAGAACACCGTGCTGCCGGAAAGCTGGGCACTGTGACAGCCGGCACCGATGACGGTGGCCCGGATGGTGTGTTCTCCCAGCATATATTCCCCCCGGCACAGCCGGCTTTTGCGGATGGCCCTGCCCAGGATGGGTCCCATATCCCCAAAGGCGAAGCTATCAAAATCCTCCCGGATACAGTCCGCCACACCCCCGGAAAAAGACACCACCCACCGGTCCCCGACTTCCATACGCCCTTGCC
The DNA here is from genome assembly GCA_017435245.1 of Oscillospiraceae bacterium. Classification (GTDB taxonomy): domain Bacteria; phylum Bacillota; class Clostridia; order Oscillospirales; family Oscillospiraceae; genus Faecousia. The sequence continues at coordinate 5,541 of JAFSFK010000081.1, forward strand.
TAAAATCCACGTCATTGCGAGCCAGTCCGCAGACTGGCGTGGCAATCCGTTCTCCATACTCGCCGCACTCCTGCGTCCACAGCGCATCCCAGAGCGGCGTTTTCTCCCGCAGTCCCGCCGCCATCTCCAGCCCCTGCACCAGCACATCCGCCAGCGCCTCCAACTTCCGAACCTCGGCACCCTCTCCGACTTCCATACGCCCTGTAGGGCGGGGGCTTGCTCCCGCCGCCCAAAGGCTTTCCACCACGGTTGAAACATAGGAAATCCTCCCATCCTCCACCTTCACCAGCCGTCCGCCCACGTTGAGACACCCGGTGGCAGCAATTTCCCCATCCCGGATGTAGCACAGATTGGAGGTCCCGCCGCCGATGTCCATATGCAGAACATTTTTCCCCGTCCTCTGGGAATAGGCCACCGCTCCGGCACCCTTGGCAGCCAGAATACTCTCCAAGTCCGGCCCGGCGGTAGCCACCACAAACTCCCCGGCAAGGCCTGCAAGGCTCTGCAGCACCGCCGCCGCATTTTCCTTCCGGGAGGTCTCCCCGGTGACGATGACCGCACCGGTATCCACCTCAGTCGGTTTTATCCCCGCTTTTCTGTATTCTTCCTCCACAAACTCCGCAATTTTTCCGCCGTCAACAAGATTTTCCCCCACCAACGGTGTAAAAGCCACTTCACTTTCATACAAGATCTCCCTGTTTGTAATGTCCATCTCCGGCACACAAAACCCGGATGCCCGGTTCTCCACCGTGATCCTGGATACGACCAGCTGAGTAGTCGTGGTTCCCACATCTATCCCAACGGAAAGGAGCGACTCAGCCACGTCCGGTCACCTCTTCCAGGATCCTGCGCACCATAAAATCCTCCACCAGCACGGGGTTGGTCCTGCAGCAGGGGTCAGCCAGCACCGCCTGTACGATTTCTTTCGACTTGTGCCACACCATAGCCGGCGCAACACCTGCCTGCTGCAGATCCTGGGGCATCCCCAGCTCCCGGCGCAGCCGGATGAGGGCATTTTTAAGATTCCGCACCCCCATCACCTCAGCGCTGCCTCCCAGCCCGGAAAACCGTGCCAGCCGTGCATATTTCTCCCCCGCCCCACGGGCATTGGCACCGATCACCGCCGGCAGCAGTATGGCATTGAGCCGTCCGTGGGGGATGTGGAACATCCCTCCCAGTGCGTGGGCCATAGCGTGGCACAGCCCCAGTCCCGCCTGGGTAAAGGCCATCCCGGCCATGGTGGCAGCCAGATGGATCTTCAGCCGCACAGCGGTGTTCCCGGCGTAGGATGCCGGCAGGGCGGCAAAGCTTTCGGCGAAGGCGCTCTGGGCCAGGGCATCGGTGATGGGACTTGCCCCGGTGGCAGCGTAGGCTTCCACGGCATGGCAGAGGATGTCGAACCCGGCATCGGCGATGAGTCCCTTTGGCATCGCCGTCAGCAGCTGTCCGTCCAGAATGGCGATGTCCGGTCTTAGCCGTCCATCCACCAGGGGATGCTTCACATCCTTGTGGGTGAGGATGGCAAAATCCGTCACCTCCGAGCCGGAGCCGGAGGTAGTGGGGATCGCCACCAGCTTAGCCTCGCTGCCGGAGAAGTAGAGCATGGCCTTGGCGCAGTCCATAGCGCTGCCGCCTCCCAGGGCCACGATGGCATCGGGCTTAAATTCTTTGACCCGGGCCACTCCCTGTGCCGCCAGCTCCACGCTGGGATCCGGCGCCACCCGGTCAAAAATTTCCGAAACAGGGGCAAAGCCCGCCACCCTTGCCGCCGTACCGTTTTTCACGAAGAAGGGGTCCGCCACCACCATCAGCCGGGAAAACCCCAATTTTTCCAGTTCCCGAACCGCCCCGTCCCCGGAAATAATATTCGTAGCGCAGGAAAAACGCTCCATAAAAACCACCGCCTTTTTCCAGTAGCATTTCCCAACCCAAGAAATTTATCCCCAAATTTTCAAATTCCAATTTATTGAGCAGAAGGTTAGGCGTACAATCCAAAGCCCCCCTTGCCTAAAGGGGGGTGGCAGCGCATAGCGCTGACGGGGGGATACTGTACGAATTCGCAGAAAAGTATCGTATACTGATACCGATTACTGCGTATCCCCCAGTCGAAAATCAAAGATTTTCGACAGCCCCCTTTAGGCAAGGGGGCCTTTGGCGGAGTGTCGCAACTGCTCGATAAACCGGAATTTCTCTCTCAAAAATATTCCTAGCCAAATTTAAACAAATGTGCTATGATATCTTTAGAAAATTATGAGGTGAGCATTTATGGAAAACGAAGAACTGGAACAGCTGGAAGAGGAAGTCCATACTCCCCGTCCCCGTTGGCAGGTGTGGCTTGCCCGGCTGGCACTGGTGGTATTTCTCGCCTTCCTTCTGATGTACTATATCAACATCTCCCGAGGTGGAATATAATGCGTATTTTGGGAATCGACCCGGGCTACGGCATCACCGGCTTCGGACTGGTGGAGGGCAGCCGGAATCAATATACCCTCCTGCGCTGCGGCGCCATCACCACCCCGGCGGGAATGGATTTTTCCGCTCGCCTGGAGATCATTTACGAAGATATGCGCCAGCTTTTGGAGGTAACCAAGCCGGATGTGGTGAGCATCGAAGAACTGTTTTTCGGCCAGAACGTCACCACGGGCATCGGTGTTGCCCAGAGCCGTGGTGTGATCCTGCTTGCCATCCGGCAGGCAGGGGTGCCGGTATTTTCCTATAAACCCATGCAGGTCAAGCAGGCGGTGGTTGGCTACGGCAATGCCACCAAGCACCAGGTACAGGATATGACCAAGCGGCTTCTGGGCTTAAGCGCTATGCCCAAGCCGGATGATGCCGCCGACGCCATCGCCATCGCCCTGTGCCACGCAAGATCCAGCACATCCCTGCTTTCGCAGGTATATAATTGAAAATTGAAAATTGAAAGTTGAAAATTATGGAAAATGTCATTCAAAGTAAAAGCTTTCGGTTTGCATTGCGTGTCGTAAAGCTATGTAAGTTTTTGCAGGATACCCAAAAAGAATTTATTATGACCAAGCAGCTGCTGCGCTGCGGCACCAGTATCGGTGCCAATGTGGCAGAATCCGAACACGCACAAAGCAAGGCAGATTTTTCCTCCAAGTTGAATATTGCGCTGAAGGAAGCTGCGGAAACAGATTACTGGTTACGCCTGTTACACGAAGCAGAAATCCTCAGCGATTCAGAATTCCAATCGATCTATACAGATTGCCAGGAAATAGAACGTCTTTTGGCATCCATCGTAAAGACCACAAAAAAATAATTTTCCGTTTTGAATTAAAGTGTCTCCCCTGGCGACTATTGAAATCGTCCGCTTTGCGGACACAATAATTTTCAATTTTCCATTTTCAATTTTCAATTAAAAACCCCTTTTGGGAGGTAAAATGTATGATCTATTATGTATCTGGTCCGGTAACGGTACTTGAGCCTGGTTTGGCAGTGATCGACTGCGGTGGTGTCGGCTACGGCTGCCGTGTCACCGCTTATACCGCCGCCCAGCTGAAATTAAACCAGCCGGCAAAGCTTTTTATCACCGAATCCATCCGGGAGGATGCTTTTGACCTGTATGGCTTCATTAGCCGTGAGGAGCAGCGGTGCTACGAGCTGCTGACCACCGTCAACGGTGTCGGCCCGAAGGCCGCAATGGCCATTCTCTCCGCCGGTCCCCAGAACTTCACGCTGGCGGTGATGACCGGGGACGAAAAGCTCCTCACCGCCGCCCAGGGCGTGGGTAAGAAGATCGCCCAGCGGATCATTCTGGAGCTGAAGGATAAAATGGGCGGCAGCAATGTAGAGCTGGATTTCTCCTCCGGGGCAGCGGTATCCGCTCCGGTGTCCGGCGGCAATACGGCAATGGCCCACGCCGCCCTGCAGGAGCTGGGCTACTCCCCCTCGGAGATCGCCACCGCCCTGAAGGGCGCCGACCCCACCGCATCCACCGAAGAACTTGTGCGCTTCGCTTTGAGAGCTATGGTAATGAAAGTGAAGAGTTAAGAGTGAAAAGTGAAGATATCTTCACTCTTCAATCTCCACTTTTCACTCTCTACTGGAGGTAATTTATGAGTCTTGAATTTTCCCAGGAATTGGATAATCCCATCATTTCCCCCACCTTCGCCCCTCAGGATGCCGGGGAGATCGGTCTGCGCCCCAAGCTGCTTTCCGACTATACCGGCCAGGAGAAGGCCAAGGGAAATCTGTCTGTGTATATTGAAGCCGCCCGCCGCAGAAGCGAGCCTTTGGATCATACTCTCCTGTATGGCCCTCCCGGTCTGGGCAAGACCACCCTGGCAGGCGTCATCGCCAACGAGATGGGTGTGAATATCCGCATCACCTCCGGCCCGGCCATCGAAAAGCCCGGCGACCTGGCGGCGCTGCTGACCAACCTGAACCCCGGCGATATCCTGTTCATCGACGAGATCCACCGTTTAAACCGGGTGGTGGAGGAAATTCTCTACCCGGCAATGGAAGATTTTGCCATCGACATTATCGTGGGTAAGGGCCCCAGCGCCAACTCCATCCGCCTGGACCTGCCAAAATTCACCCTGGTGGGCGCCACCACCCGTGCAGGCCAGCTGTCCGCCCCTCTGCGTGACCGCTTTGGTGTGAGCCTGCGTCTGGAGCTGTATACCCCCGAAGAGCTTGCCAAGATCGTCACCCGGTCGGCAGCCATTCTGGGAATGGACATCGACCCCCGTGGCGCAATGGAGATCGCCTCCCGGAGCCGTGGCACGCCCCGAATCGCCAACCGGTTTTTGCGCCGGGTCCGGGACTTCGCCCAGGTGATGGGCGACGGCATCATCACCAAGGAGGCCGCCGATCTGGCCCTTTCCCGTCTGGAAGTGGATGAATTGGGTCTTGATAATATCGACCGCCGGATGCTCAGCGCCATCATCTCCAATTACGGCGGCGGACCTGTGGGACTGGAAACCCTGGCAGCCACCATCGGCGAGGAGGCCATCACCCTGGAGGACGTGTACGAGCCCTATCTGATGCAGCTGGGCTTTTTGACCCGCACCCCCAGAGGCCGCTGCGTCACCGCCAAAGCCTACGACCACCTGCACATCCCCTTCGATGGCCAGGCGCAGTTTGAGATTTGATTTCCCCGGGCGGACAAACGTTTCGGAAAGTTGCATAAATCTTCAAAAAGTTCCATAAATAATTTCATAAAGGATTGACAAAGGATTTTTCCTTGTGTATAATCCGATTTAGTGGCGAAAAGCCACAAAAAAGTATCGACCCTGGGTAACAACAATATTTTCACGGGGCATCACTAACCAAAGAGAGGTAATATCCATGTACGAAGACAAGACTTTAGTTTGCAAAGAGTGCGGCAACGAATTCGTTTTCACCGCCGGTGAGCAGGAATTCTACGCAGAGCGTGGCTTCCAGAACGAGCCCCAGCGCTGCAAGGCATGCCGTGACGCTCGCAAGAACAACGCTCGTGGCCCCCGTGAGTTCTTCACTGCTACCTGCGCCCGTTGCGGTGGTGAGGCAAAGGTTCCCTTCCAGCCCAAGACCGACCGTCCCGTATACTGCAGCGAGTGCTTCGCTCAGATGCGCGCAGAAGGCTAATAAACGCAAAGAAAAAGAGTACCGCAATGCGGTACTCTTTTTTTGCCGTTCCATCTTCAAATTCCAGTTTATCGGCCGGGGTGCCCCGGCAGGCAATTCGTGCACTGTGCGGCAATCATCGACAAAGCTACGCTCGGTATCGTTCCTGCGTTGCAAAGCCTTCTGTTTCCATTTTGTTAAA
>JAFSFK010000082.1 GCA_017435245.1 Oscillospiraceae bacterium
GCCCCCCGCCACGGAACCGCCTGCTACTGAGCCTCCCGCCGAGGCACCTACCGATCCTCCGGGATCCGGTGGCGAAACCCTTCCCCCCAATACAACACCACTGTTTTAAAACATCCCTGTATAAGGTTCTGATCGGACAGACGCTGCACAAGCAGCGTCTGTCCTGCTTTTATCCAGATATACCGATCGCCTGCCGCCTCAAAATACCGAAGGTTTGCAAAGCAGTGCAACTATACCCCCCTGGGCGGACTCACATGGGGATTTACACGGTCTTGAACGAATCCTTTCCTCTGCAGCAGCCCCCGCCCCCTTGAAATACACCAGGTATTTCTGCGCTTTCCGGTGACTGCCGCAAAGAAAAATCTTCTATTCAAAACTACAACGCACTCCAAAATGAGAGAGTTTTTCTAAAGGCAAGATAAAATGCCACGGCAAGGCTGACGCCTGCCGTGGCATTTTGACACAGTATTGGGGGAAAAATCCGCTTAGGAGCGTATAAATCCCTATGTGAGGCCCCCCTGATGTAGTACTTTCATCCTGCATCAGGGGGGTGTATATTTTCATTATTCGGACTTTGTCCGGCACTTGTGCATTTGGTTTCTTTTATTTGGGACGGATCTCCAGATGGTAATCGATGGTACCGGCTGCGCTCTGCTCGATCTCAATGGAATACACAAGATCCACAACGCCGCCATCAGCACTTAAATCCGTACTGATCTTGGAAGCACAGACACTGAGCATCAATGCGCCGAACTCAACCTTATACAGGGATTCGTGAACCACGCCCTCCTGGAACACCATCTCGGAATTGAGCTTTCCGGTTCGGGTAAGAGTGATCTTCTGAGGCTCGATCCGGAAGGTAGTGGTCACACCGGCCATACCGGTCAGATCACTTTCCTCATAACTCAGCTTCCAGCCAAAGTCGCACTGCTCCAGCACGCCCTCTGTTACCAGTTCAATGATCTCCGGTTCCTGATCCAAATAAGTCTGCCGTCCACGGATGGACAGTACAACGCTTTGCTTCATATCAAGCCTCCATCGCCAGCTCCAGCAACTGATCGATCAGCTGATCATAGGGAATACCGCTGGCAGCAAACAGCTTGGGGAACATGGAAATGGAAGTAAAACCGGGCAGGGTATTGATCTCATTGAATACCAGACGCTCATCTTCATATGTCACGAAGAAGTCCACACGACTGAGGCCCCGGCAGCCAACTGCGGTATATACCTGTACCGCTGCATCACGAACCTTCTCTGCCACATCCTCACCGATCCGGGCAGGAATGTAAGCAACGGAAGTATCGGTAATATACTTGGCATCGTAATCGTAGAATTCCGCACCGGAATCGATCTCACCACAAATAGAAGCCACCGGGCTTTCATTACCCATAACTGCCACTTCGATCTCTCTTCCGTGGATAAATTCCTCCACCAGGATCTTCTTATCGAAAGTCCCAGCATGGCGCAGCGCCTTCACAAGGCTCTCACGATCAGCAGCCTTGGATACGCCCACAGAAGATCCGGTACCGGCAGGCTTGACGAACATTGGATAGTCAAAGCGGTTCTCCAGACGCTCCACGATGCTGTCCAACTGATGCTCCAGGCTTTCAGAGCGAACCAGCTCCCAAGCAGCCTGGGGAACGCCGGCAATATCCACAACCAGCTTGGTCAGAGTCTTATCCATCGCCACTGCGGAAGCGGAAACGTGGGGGCCCACATAGGGGATCCCTGCCATCTGCAGCAAGCCCTGCATCGCACCGTCTTCGCCGTTTTCACCGTGAAGCACGGGGAAAACCACATCGATCAGTTCCTGAACCACACAGTCGCCTTCAAAGATCAGCAGTCCCTGCCCCCGAACGGGAGAAATAGCCGCAGGGCGGTTTTCGGGATGATTCTGCCAGGCACCGCCGGGCAGCAAGGAATAATCCTTGCCTCCGAAAAGGATCCACTTGCCATCCTTGGTAATGCCAACAGGGAAAATGTTATACTTTTCCGTATCCATATTGTTCAGCACAGACTCAGCAGAACGCAGGGATACATCGTGCTCAGGACTGATACCGCCAAACAGGACACATACATTCAGCTTTTTCAAAATCAACGCCTCGCTTTACTTCAGTAATGCCTCACCGGCACGGAAAATATCTCCTGCACCAACTGTCAGGATTACATCACCCTTCTGGGCAACAGAACGCAAATACGTAGTCACTTCAGGCAATGTACGGCAGTATACGGAGCCAGGGATCTGTGCTGCCAGATCCATAGAGCTGATTCCCACTGTATTACGCTCTCTGGCTGCGTAGATCTCAGCCAAAACCACATGGTCAGCCTTCATAAGCTCCCGGACAAAATCAGAAAACAGCGCCTTGGTCCGGGTATAGGTATGAGGCTGGAATGCGATGACCAGCCGCTTATGCTCCATCGTACGGACCGCTTCAATGGTCGCTGCCAGCTCATCGGGATGGTGAGCATAATCATCATAAATTTCCGCCCCGTTATAGCTGCCCTTATACTGCATACGACGCTCTGCACCGGAGAAAGTGGCAATGCCACGGGTAACAGCTTCACCGGGAATTCCCAGCATCCAGGCCGTACCGGCTGCAGCCAGAGCGTTGAGGGCATTGTGCCGACCCAGGACCTTCAAATCCAGATGGCAATAGAACTTACCGTCACAGACCACATCCAGATGCCGCCAATCCGGGCAGATATTCTCTGCGTGAACCCGATTGGATTCCTTCAGACCAAAGCTGACATACTCCACTCCCTCCATTGCCTGAATGGTATGGGGATCATCACCGTTGGCAAGAACGCCGCCGGTGGATAATTGCGCAAACTTGCGGAAGGATTTCTGCACATCCGCCAGATCCTTAAAATAATCCAGGTGATCCGCTTCCACATTCAGCACCACAGCCAAGGTGGGGAAAAAATTCAGAAAAGAATCGCAGTATTCACAGCTTTCCAAAACGATGGTATCGCCCTTACCCACCCTGTGACCGGCACGCAGCAGGGGCAAATATCCGCCGATCATCACCGTAGGATCCACTTCCGCCTCCATAAGGATATGGGTGACCATGGAAGTCGTGGTGGTCTTACCGTGGGTACCGGAAATGCAGACCGCATTGCGGTAAGCCTGCATGATTACGCCCCAGGCCTGCGCCCGCTCAAAGGTAGGAATGCCCATACTCCGGGCAGCGGCGATCTCCGGATTATCATTGTGCGCAGCAGCGGTACGGATGATACAGTCAACACCCGCAACGTTCTCTGCCCGGTGACCAATGGACACCTGAATACCATTGGCGATCAGCTCATCCGTGGAAACCGATGCGTTCATATCTGAGCCGGTAACGATCATGCCCATTCCCTTCAACACAAGGCCAAGGGGACGCATAGATACACCGCCGATACCCACAAGATGTACACGTTTTCCCGGAACAAGATAGTGCTTTAGTTCCTCAACTCTATTTTCCATTCAGGGTTTCCTCCCGAAATCTTATCATTATACAACCGTATTATTATATAATATCTCTTCCGGTTTTACAACTAGTATTTTGCCCAAAAATCGTCAATTTCCGGATTATTTCCCACACTTTCCAGCCAAAAAGCATTCCTGTCTTTTTCGGCCGCACCGGATTGCGATCCAGTATTTATAAATATACACCGCTCGAAGGATATCCGCTTATATTTATACATTATATTCAGCGTCATTTCCTGTATCATTCAAGTATTCACATCAAAAATTAATATTTTTGTGCATCTCGTCCTGTTTTTGCCCGTCATTTTGGGGAATGATTGTCTTATAATAGCCTTGACGATGAATATTATACGATGTATAATACATAGCATCCATTCTTTAAATATAAGGAATTAAAAGGAGATTTTGAAATGAAAAAGTTTATCGCAATCGCTCTGGTACTGGTTATGGCTCTGGGCCTGCTGGCAGGCTGCGGCTCTAACAAGGGTATGACCCTGGAAGAGGGCAAGCTGATCATGTCCACCAACGCCGCATTCCCTCCCTATGAGATGACTGACGACGCCGGCAACTACATCGGCATCGACGTGGAAGTCGCTCAGGCTATCGCTGACAAGCTGGGTCTGGAGCTGGTCATCGACAACATGGAGTTCACCGCCGCTCTGGAAGCTGCTCAGAAGGGCAAGTCCGATATGGTCATGGCCGGTGTTACCGTCAACGAGGACCGTCTGGCTGTTATGGACTTCTCCGACAGCTACGCTACCGGCATTCAGGTTGTTATCGTTAAGGAAGGCTCTGATGTCACTATGGACAATCTGGGCGAGAAGATGATCGGCACCCAGATGGGCACCACCGGTTATATCTACGCTTCCGATACCATCGAGAACGGCGGCTACGGCGAGGACCACGTCATTGCTTATGACAACGGCATCACCGCTGTTCAGGCTCTGATGAACGACCAGATCGACGCTGTCATTATCGACAACGCTCCCGCTCAGGCATTTGTCGAGGCTAACCCCGGTCTGACCCTGCTGGACGGCGAGTGGGCACTGGAAAACTACGCCATCGGCTTTGCCAAGGGCAACACCGAGCTGGTGGAAGCTGTCAATGAAGCTCTGGCTGAGCTGATCGCCGACGGTACTGTTCAGGCAATCATTGACAAGTACATCCCCGCTGAATAAAATAATATTGACTTTCCGGAAAAAAGGACGGCAAGCGCCGCCCTTTTTTCTGCCGTAACACAAAACTGTTTTGAGAGGAGTACGCCTGTGGAACTATATCTGCAATGGAAAGACCTGATGAAGGCCGGCACCGAACTTCCCTTCTGGCAGGATTTCTATGTGAAATTCTTCCAGGCCTTCGTGGAAGGTGACCGCTGGATGCAATACCTGAAGGGTGTCGGAAGCACCTTGATGGTCACCGCCCTTTCCCTGATCATCGGCGTTATTCTGGGTGTCTTGATCGCCGTGGTCCGCACAGCACACGACCAGCAGCGTCCCGGTAAACGCAACCCCATCCTTGGCTTCTTTAACGGTATCTGCCAGGTGTATGTCACCGTGATCCGGGGCACACCTATGCTGGTGCAGCTGCTGATCATGGGCTTTGTTATTTTCAGCACCAGCCGCAACTACACCGCAGTGGGTATCCTGACTTTGGGCATCAACTCCGGTGCCTATGTCGCTGAGATCATCCGTGGTGGCCTGATGTCCCTGGATCCCGGTCAGGCAGAAGCCGGCCGCAGCCTGGGTCTTAATTACATCGACACGATGCGTTTTATCGTTGTGCCTCAAGCCTTTAAGGCGATCCTTCCCTCCCTGGGCAACGAATTCATTACCCTTTTGAAGGACACCGCACTGATCTACACCATCGGCGGTGAAGAGCTGGTATACGCTGCCCGGGCCATCTCTACCCGTACCTACGAGCAGATGTTCCCCCTGGTCGGCACCGCAATCATCTATTTGATCCTGGTGCTGATCTTCACCTGGCTTCAGGGCATTCTGGAAAGGAGGCTGCGTCAAAGTGATCGACGTTAAAAATCTATCCAAAAATTTTGGCGATCTGCAAGTCCTTAAGGATATTTCCGAGCACATTGCTCCCGGCGAAAAGATCGTTATCATCGGCCCCTCCGGTTCCGGCAAGTCCACCTTTCTGCGGTGCTTGAATCTGCTGGAGGAACCCTCCGCCGGCTGTATCACCTTTGACGGCACTGAGATCACCGATCCCAAGACCAATATTGATTTGATCCGGCGTCAGATGGGTATGGTATTCCAGCACTTCAACCTCTTCCCCAATATGACCATCAAACGCAATATCACCCTGGCACCGGTGCGTACCGGTCTTATGAAGCAGGAGGAAGCGGACGAAAAGGCAATGCAGCTGCTGGCCCGTGTGGGTCTGGAGGACAAGGCAGATGCCTACCCCAGTCAGCTCTCCGGCGGTCAGAAGCAGCGTATCGCCATTGTCCGTGCCCTGGCTATGAACCCCAAGGTGATGCTTTTCGACGAGCCCACCTCCGCTCTGGACCCCGAGATGGTGGGTGAAGTTCTGGAGGTTATGAAGGAACTGGCCGAGGACGGTATGACTATGGTGGTAGTCACCCACGAGATGGGTTTTGCCCGGGAAGTGGGCAGCCGGATCCTGTTTATGGACGAAGGCAAGATCGTAGAGCAGGGCACCCCTGCTGCGGTCTTTGACAATCCCCAACATCCCCGTCTGCGGGAGTTCCTTTCCAAGGTTCTTTAATCACAGCGCCGCTCTGCAAACGCAGAGCGGCGTTTTCTGCTATGATATCACTTCTGCTTTCAAGATGCGGCTGTATCCGGCCGCATAATGTGCCGGGTTTATCTGCACCGTTTGTCCGGGTTCCAGGGATTCTATCACTTCAAGGTAAGTAATTCCACCTACGTACAGATCCCCCTCCGGCACGTAGTTTTTATAATACAACCAGATATCTTCCAGTTTTTCCCGGGAAATATTGGTAATTGACAAGGTTCCCATATCCACCTCCCGGATTTCCAGCGAATCTTCCAGGTCAAGCTCCTGACCGGATTCATTTACCCAGCCGCTGCAGGAACATAATTCCCGCTGCTCCCAGGCTGCAGCATTCTTTTCCAGCACCAATACTTTTGCGCCGGGCATAATGTTGCTGGCAAAAAAGGTCAGCTCCTCCTCCCCTGCCAGCACCACCTCCGCCTGGGCGATCTCCCGTTCACCGCTGTTATAAAGTATCAGCGCTGTGATATCCGAAACCGGCGTATCCCCACCGGTTTCCAAAAATGGGCCTTCATACATTACAAGCTGGCTTGCGATCAGCGCTGTTCCTTCCACCCGGCACGGCAGGCTCATCGGTTCAGTTGTTAACTGTTCATCAGAGAGTGTAAATACCGCCTGCTCCTCGGGTAGCAGCAATGCCATACCCACACCAACCATTACACCCCCAAAAGCTAAGACACAGCCAAGCATTGACGCTATCACCAGCAAAACCCGTTTCACCACTGCGTATTCAGCCATAGCCTTTCCCCTTCTTCATTTCCGCTCCTCCTTTTGTGAAGTGCAGTCATTATAAAAAAGGCTTTTAGGCTGATTCAAGGGAAAGCCGTTGATGACAAAAAAATCGGCAGGAAGCTTCCTGCCGATTCTTGTTTACTTTTCCAGAAGATCCCGATAGTACTGCTGCAGCTGTTCCTCGGTGTCGAAGTTGGCAATATACATCACGTTGGCCATGGCTCCGGAAAGGGCATCCGGGATCCTGCCCTGCATCTTCATGCAGATACCGTATTTCGCCATAATGGCATCGTGATCCATCTTATACTGTACGCCGTCACGGCGGCCTACAAAGGCGCAGTAGCGCCGTGTTCCCAGAGGCTTGGTACTCTCATCAAAGACCACCATATCCGCCCAGATCTTGTACACGTCCGTCTCATAGGCAAAGTTATACATATCCGGGGTGTAGCCGCCGGCAGGACGCATATTGACCTCCAGACCAATAAGGTCGCCCTGCTTGCCCAGCCCTTCCTGATCCTGGGTCAGCCGAAAAAACTCCAGATGGACAAACCGGCTTTTGACACCAAAGGCTTTCACCGTCCGCAGGCCTGCATCCCGGATATCCTCCGGCACTTCCTTGTGCAGGTGATAGATGGAATCCATATTGTCGTTGACAACATCCATCAGCGACACTGGGGTCACATTGCCGGATTCAAACAAAGGCTGGCCCTGAGCGCCGATGATAGCATCGTAAGTACAAACCACACCCTTGACCTGCTCCTCCATGATGTAGACATGCTCGTCCTTGGTGTCAATGAAAAAGCGCACCTCGTCGTCATTTTTCAGACGATATGTATGACTGGCACCCACGCCGTTATCCGGCTTCACCACCACGGGATAGCCCACCTTATTGGCAAATTCCACCGCATCCTCATACCCCTGCACTAGATGATACCGGGCAGTGGGAATGCCTGCCTTGGCATAGTAGGCTTTCATAGCAGATTTGCACTTGACCTGCTCCATATCATTTTCCATGAAGCCGGTGGTGATATGGAACTCGGTGCGAAGCTTGGCATCCCGCTCCAGCCAGTACTCGTTATTGGATTCCAGCCAGTCGATCTTGCCGTACTTATAGGTGAAGAAGGCTACCGCCTTGAACACCTCGTCGTAGCTTTCCAGATTACCGACCTTATAGTATTCGTGTAAGGATTCCCGAAGCTCCTGCTTCAGTTCATCGTAAGGGCAGTCGCCGATGCCCAGGACCCGCATACCGTTATTTTTCAGCTCTGCGCAAAATTTCCAATAGGATACAGGAAAATTCGGGGAAATAAATATAAAATTCTTCATTTTCTAACCTCTCAATATAAAAATTGAGGAACATAATGCTCCACCATCTTATACCACCAGGGCCAATCGTGGTCCACATCATAGCCCCAGTATTCCACCTGGGCAATGATCCCTTTACGGCGCAAAACCTGCTCCAGCCAGCGGGTGGAGTCGATGAGAATATCTTCCCATCTTCCCTGGCCAACAACAATCAAGATCTTTCGCTCATTGTACATTTGGATGTAGGGATGGTCCCAAGCCATATTCTCCAGATAATGCACAGGAGAATTGTTATAGACCAACTCATCCATATAATTACCAAAGGAATCCAGACTGTCGTACAGACCGGAAATAGCAAATACGCTGTCAAACAGGTCGGGTCGGCGGAAAAACAGGTTTGCTGCGTGCATGGCACCCATAGAGCAGCCAAAGACCATCAGATTCTGGCCGCCGCTGCGCCAGCGGATATTGGGGACCATCTCGTCCACCACATAGTGGTACCACCGCTCGTGGTTCTCAATGCGCCAGCGGCAGTCAGCACCCTTGGCTGCCCAAGATTCGTTATCAATGGTGTCGATGGAGTAGACGGTGCAGCGCCCCTCTTCGATCCACTTACCCCAGTAGTCGGTCATTTTAAAATTCTCAAAATCAAAAAAACGTCCGCCCTGGCAAGGGATAAACAGAACCGGCTTTCCCCCATGACCGTAGACCTTATATTCCATTTCACGGTTTAAGTGGCTGCTATAAAACTTATGGTATTCTACATTCATTTTTTAACCTCTTAAATTATAATCCCAAACAATCCATAAAAATCGGAATCTGCTTCTCCCAGGAGGCTTCGCTATGGGTTCCGCCGGGTACGATCCGAAATGCCAGATTCACCCGCTTGGTCAGCAGAAGATGAGATGTGGAGATCAGCGCTTCGGCATTGGCGGCGTGGTTAAACATCTCCTCGCTGCCGTAATCCATATAAATGCAGGTATCCCGGCGGATATGGGCACGGGCGATCATCTCCAGCATTTTGCCAGGGCTGACCCACAGGCTGGGAGACAAGCTTGCCGCCCTTTGAAAAACGTGATTATACACACAGGCACCGTAGATCGCCATCAAGCCGCCCATGGAGGATCCGGCAATGATGGTATTGAGCCGATCCGGCAGAGTTCGGTAATTGGCATCGATATATGGCTTTAAAGTACCCACCAGCCAATTCATATACACCCGGCCTTTTCCCCGAATCTTGCCCAAGGTAGCGTTCTCAAAGTTAATGGGAGAATACTCCTGCAGGCGACCATTGCCCTCGTGATTGCATTCCACAGCCACAATGATCAGTTCCTTGCCGGATTCCACCATATATTGATTCATACCCCAGGATTTGCCGTAGGTGGCATCGGAGTCAAAAAACACGTTGTGACCGTCAAACATATACATTACCGGATAACGGCGGTCTTTTTTCTTCTCATAAGAAGCAGGCAGATAGATATAGGCTCTGCGCTCCTTATCCCCGGTAAGCTTGGGAATGGTCACATTCCATTTTTTTACCATAGTGATCCCTCCGAAAACAAATGTTTTCTACACATATACCACAGTATACGCCTATATGGGAAAAATGTCAATTTTTGAGATAAAAATCATGCGGGTGACGAGGCTCGTTTGCATTTTGGGTAGCGGTGACGAGGCTCGTTTGCATTTTGGGTAGCGGTGACGAGGCTCGTTTGCATTTTCTTTCGCTTTGCGAAAGAAAATTATTGTAGCCACCAGTGTTTGCACTGGTGGCAGCAATATGCCACCGGCATATTGCATTCTAACCATTCGAGCTATCTCGTCACCCGCTCCATAAAAAAAAAGACGCCAAGTGGCGTCTTTTTTTTATGGAGCGGGTGTCGAGGCTCGAACTCGCTACCTCCACCTTGGCAAGGTGGCGCTCTACCGGATGAGCTACACCCGCGGAACAAGTGGAATTATAGCACATTTTCCGGATTTGTCAATACCTTTTTTAAAATTTTAAGTTACGGAAACTTCTTCTTCCGGAACCGTAGCTTCTGTTGTTTCCTCAGGCAGCTGCGTTGGTTCCTCAGAAGGTTCTGTCGACGGCTGCGTCTGCTCTGTTTCCTCCGCAGGACCGGTTTCCTCCTCCGGCAGTGCAGGCTCTGTGCCAGGCTGTACAGGCTCCTCTGTGTACACAGGTTCCGGAGCCTTGGCCTCAGGATAAGCAGAATAATCCCACACATATCCATCCATCTCCGACTGATATTTGAGCATCATTCTGCCGGTATTGTCCGAACTGAGCAGATCCAGATGCGCATACATTCCATCGATACAGACCATATTCCACACCCAGGGTTCTCCCTCCCGGGTGCCTGTAACCACCATACACTCCAGTCCCGCCTGGCGGCACATCGCAGCATACACCGTAGCAAACGCCTTACTATCGCCAACACCGTGGCGCAGAAGGCTGTATGTGGGCGTAATAGAGGTTTCTACGGTGTAATCCGACCGCTCTATAAGGAAGCTGTACATACGGGAGAATTTTGTCTGCTCATCCTCCTCGCCACTGACATTGAGGTATGCAGCACGAAACACCGGCTCTACATATTGTTGCATCGTACGCAGAGACTCCCGGCTGGTCTGATATGTAAAGCTCAGCTCCACCACTCGCCGGATACCGCTGTTAGGGTAGACCGCAGCCGTCACCTGGGGCATTTCCATACAGTACAGAGGATTCCCGTCAACATAGTCCTGGACCTTCTGTGTAAAATCCGTTTCCTTGTATTCCTCCACCAGCAGCACGACGCCTGCCTCGCAGTCCTTCAGCGTCTGGTCTATCACTTCCCCGGCCTGCTCCATATTCTCCGTATGACGGATCCGCAGGATCTCAGAACGGTTATGGATATAACTGATCTGCACAGCAATGGCAGTACGGCCCGTATTGGTGCCGATCTCATAATCGATCTTTTCCACGGCATAAGCACCAACAGGATCGGACTGAGTAACGAACTTCACTGCCATATCCATAATGCTGTCCAGATGGTTCCGGTCGAAGCCCACCATATACACAACACTCTCCTGAGAGCCGTTGGCCACCAGATCCGTCAAAACATCCTGCAGCTGCTCGTAAGAGGTCACCTCCGCCGATTCCAGGGAGGGTTCCACGTATTCCTGGCGGTAGGGCTCGACGCTGTGGTAGCTGCCGTCCATCCACAGATCACAGCCTGTCAGCAGTAAGCACAGGCATATGAAATAAAGAACACTGTAATACCGCTTCATCTTGCCCCTCCTTCCGTAAAAATCAAAGTGCGTCTTTGCTGTAGCGGGTAAATCCGTCACCGAGAACCTGATGTGCCTCCTGTACGATGATAAAGGCGTCCGGATCGATCTCCACCACGATCTTCTTCATATCTGCGATCTGCTGCCGCTTTACCGCCGTCAGCACCACCTTTGTGTGCTTGTGGCTGTAGCTGCCCTCACCTTCCAGGAAGGTTGCGCCACGGTGCAATTCTTTCCC